>NZ_JBSGYY010000012.1:201569-243053 GCF_053610705.1 Streptomyces sp. NPDC054872
CGGGGCCCCGGCCCCCCCCCGCCCCGCCCGCCGGCGGGCCGCCGCCCGGGGCCGTCGCGCGGGCCCGCCCCCCGGGCCGGGGCCCCGCCGGCGCGGCGGGGCCACGGACCGTACTCTTGAGCACGTGCAGGAACTCCACGATGCCCCCCTCGCCCCGCTGACCACCTTCCGGCTCGGCGGTCCCGCGGCCCGTCTGATCACCGCGACGACCGACGCCGAGGTGATCGCCGCCGTCCGCGAAGCCGACGACTCCGGAACCCCGCTGCTGCTCATCGGCGGCGGCTCGAACCTGGTCATCGGGGACAAGGGCTTCGACGGGACCGCCCTGCGCATCGCCACGAAGGGCTTCGCACTCGACGGCACCCAGCTGGAGCTGGCGGCCGGTGAGGTGTGGACCGACGCCGTGGCCCGCGTCGTGGAGGCCGGCCTGGCGGGCATCGAGTGCCTCGCGGGCATCCCGGGCTCCGCGGGCGCGACGCCGATCCAGAACGTGGGGGCGTACGGCCAAGAGGTCTCGGCGACCATCACCGAAGTGGTCGCGTACGACAGGAAGACCCACGAGACGGTCACCGTCGCGAACGCCCAGTGCGACTTCTCGTACCGCCACAGCCGTTTCAAGGCCGAGCCCGACCGCTTCGTCGTGCTGCGTGTCCGTTTCGCGCTGGAGGACGCCCAGGGGATGAGTGCCCCCCTGAAGTACCCGGAGACGGCCCGCACGCTCGGCGTCCAGGCCGGCGACCGGGTGCCCGCGGCCGTCGCCCGTGAGACCGTCCTGAAGTTGCGCGCGGGCAAGGGCATGGTGCTGGACCCCGAGGACCACGACAGCTGGTCGGCCGGGTCCTTCTTCACCAACCCGATCCTCACCGAGGAGGAGTTCACCGCGTTCCACGCGCGCGTGGTGGACCGTCTCGGCCCGGACGTGGCGCCTCCCGCCTTCCCCACGGAGGACGGCCGCGTGAAGACCTCCGCCGCCTGGCTCATCGACAAGGCGGGCTTCACCAAGGGGTACGGAGAGGGCCCGGCGCGCATCTCCACCAAGCACACCCTCGCCCTGACCAACCGCGGCGGCGCGACCACGGAGGACCTGCTGGCCCTCGCCCGTGAGGTCGTCGCCGGAGTACGGGACGCCTTCGGGGTCACGCTGGTCAACGAGCCGGTGACGGTGGGTGTCAGTCTCTGAGCCCTGGGGGCGGCGGACTCCTCCGACGGAAATCCGTCAGAAGGGGCTAGTAGGCGACGCCCACGCCCTGCTTCACCGTCGACAGGTCGTCGACCGCCCCCAGCATCGCGTGCGCCACGTCGGCCCGGCCGATGAACCGCCCGCTGGTCGGCGTGCCCCCGACGACCCGGCGGTAGACGCCCGTGGCCGGCTTGTCCTGCAGCCTCGGCGGGCGCACGGACGTCCAGTCCGTCGCGCTGGTCGCCAGATCCGCCTCCATGGCCCGCAGGTCGTCGTACACCGGCTTCAGGATCTTGCTGATCAGGGCACCCGCGATCCGGTCGACCACCGTCTGGCGCGCGGGAGGAGGACCCACCGGCGACGCGCTCACCACCACCAGCCTGCGCACCCCCTCGGCCTCCATCGCGTGCAGCACCGCACGCGTGAGCTCGGCGGCAATCCCCGCGTCCGCCCTCTTGTGCGGCCCGAGCCCCGAGAGGACCGCGTCCCGTCCGGCCACCGCCGCCCGCAGGGCCTCCGGATCGGTCAGGTCGGCCCGGAACACCTCAAGGCCCTCACCCGTCGCCCTCAGCCGCGAGGGGTCACGCACGACCGCCGTGACCTCGTGGCCCGCCGCGAGCGCCTGCCTGACGATCTCCCCGCCGACACCTCCGGTCGCACCGAACACCGTGAGCCTCATCGCACACCCTCCCCAGGTGGGTAAGTATTCACTCACCCCTAGGGTGAGTATCCGCTCACCTCGACGTCAAGGTTGGTTGGACGGCACATGCAGCAGAAGCCCACCCGGGCCCGCATCCTCGACGCGGCCCACGACCTCATGCTCACCATCGGCCTCGCCCGTGCCACCACCAAGGAGATCGCCAAGGCGGCGGGCTGCTCCGAAGCGGCCCTCTACAAGCACTTCGCGAGCAAGGAGGAGCTGTTCGTGGGCGTCCTCCAGGAGAGGCTTCCCCGGCTCGGCCCGCTCCTGCGCCGCCTCGCGGAGGACCCGGGGGAGCGCCCCGTGGAGGAGAACCTCGCCGAGATCGCCCGCCTGGCCAGCCACTTCTACGCCCAGAGCTTCCCGATCGCCGCGTCCCTCTACGCCGAGACCAGGCTCAAGCGCCGCCACGAGGACTCCATGCAGGAGATGGGCACGGGCCCGCACGTGCCCATCGAGGCCCTCGACGCCTACCTCCGCACCGAACGCGACGCAGGCCGGATCGCCCCCGGCGCCGACACGTTCGCGGCCGCCTCGCTCCTCCTGGGCGCCTGCGCCCAGCGCGCCTTCGCCTACGACTCCACGATCGGCAAGCAACCCCCGCAGCCCGTCGAGGAGTTCGCCGCCGCCCTCGCCCGCACGCTCCTCGCGGGCATCAGCCGCTGAGCCACTCCTCGACGCCCGAAAGCAGCTTCTGCTGTACGTCCACCGGGGCCGCCGAGCCGCGCACCGACTGCCGGGCGAGCTCGGCCAGCTCGCTGTCGTCGAAGGCGTGGTGCTTGCGCGCGATCTCGTACTGCGCGGCCAGCCGTGACCCGAAGAGCAGCGGATCGTCGGCTCCCAGAGCCATCGGCACCCCGGCGTCGTACAAGGTGCGCAGCGGTACGTCCTCGGGCTTCTCGTAGACACCCAGGGCCACGTTCGACGCCGGACACACCTCGCAGGTCACCCCCCGCTCCGCAAGACGCTTCAGGAGCCGCGGGTCCTCCGCCGCCCGCACCCCGTGCCCGATCCGCCCCGCGTGCAGGTCGTCCAGGCAGTCCCGCACCGAGGCGGGCCCGCTGAGCTCGCCGCCGTGCGGCGCCGCGAGCAGGCCGCCGTCCCGCGCGATCGCGAAGGCCCGGTCGAAGTCCCGCGCGAATCCCCGGCGTTCGTCGTTGGACAGCCCGAAGCCGACGATGCCGCGGTCGGCGTACCGCACCGCGAGGCGGGCCAGCGTGCGGGCGTCCAGAGGGTGCTTCATGCGGTTCGCGGCGACGAGCACGCGCATTCCGAGGCCGGTGTCCCGAGAGGCGCTCTCAACGGCGTCCAGGATGATTTCCAGGGCCGGGATGAGCCCACCGAGCCGCGGCGCGTACGACGTCGGGTCGACCTGGATCTCCAGCCACCCCGACCCGTCCCGGATGTCCTCCTCGGCGGCCTCCCGCACCAGGCGCTGGATGTCCTCGGGCTCCCGCAGGCAGGACCGTGCCATGTCGTAGAGGCGCTGGAAGCGGAACCACCCGCGTTCGTCGGTCGCCCGCAGCTGCGGAGGCTCCCCACCGGTCAGCGCCGGGGGCAACCGCACCCCGTACTTGTCGGCGAGCTCCAGCAGGGTCGTGGGCCGCATCGACCCGGTGAAGTGCAGATGCAGATGGGCCTTGGGCAGCTCTCTTACGTCACGTACACGCTCCATTCCAGGATCTTGCCGTACGTACGTGGCGTCCCGGTAGGCACTTTCCCTTTCGGGCCTGTCTCCGAACGAAGAAACGGGCCGCCTCCCCCGGAGGGAGACGGCCCGCGCGCAGAACGAAGAGGTGCTCAGTCGCGCGCCTCGGCCAGCAGCTTCTGGATCCGCGAGACGCCCTCGACGAGGTCCTCGTCACCCAGGGCGTACGAAAGGCGGAGGTAACCCGGCGTCCCGAAGGCCTCGCCCGGGACGACCGCGACCTCCGCCTCCTCCAGGATCAGCGCGGCGAGCTCCACGGAGTCCTGCGGGCGCTTGCCGCGGATCTCCTTGCCGATGAGGCCCTTCACCGAGGGGTACGCGTAGAAGGCGCCCTCGGGCTCGGGGCAGAAAACGCCCTCGATGTCGTTCAGCATCCGCACCATCGTCTTGCGGCGCCGGTCGAAGGCCTCGCGCATCTTCTCGACGGCGGTCAGATCGCCGGAGACGGCCGCGATGGCCGCCACCTGCGCGACGTTGGAGACATTCGACGTGGCGTGCGACTGCAGGTTCGTCGCGGCCTTCACCACGTCCCTCGGACCGACGATCCACCCCACGCGCCAGCCCGTCATCGCGTACGTCTTGGCGACGCCGTTGACCACGATGCACTTGTCGCGCAGCTCGGGCAGGATCGCCGGGAGCGAGGTGAACCGGGCGTCTCCGTAGACGAGGTGTTCGTAGATCTCGTCGGTCATGACCCACAGGCCGTGCTCGACGGCCCAGCGGCCGATCGCCTCGGCGTCGGCCTCGCTGTAGACGGCACCCGTCGGGTTGGACGGCGACACGAAGAGGACGACCTTCGTGCGCTCCGTGCGCGCGGCCTCCAGCTGCTCCACCGAGACGCGGTAGCCCGTGGTCTCGTCGGCGACGACATCGACCGGCACGCCGCCCGCGAGACGGATCGACTCCGGGTACGTCGTCCAGTAGGGAGCCGGGACGATGACCTCGTCGCCCGGGTCGAGGATCGCGGCGAACGCCTGGTAGATGGCCTGCTTGCCGCCGTTCGTCACCAGTACCTGCGAGGCGTCGACCTCGTACCCGGAGTCGCGCAGCGTCTTCGCGGCGATCGCGGCCTTGAGCTCGGGGAGCCCGCCGGCCGGGGTGTAGCGGTGGTACTTCGGGTTCTTGCACGCCTCGACGGCGGCTTCGACGACGTAGTCCGGCGTCGGGAAGTCGGGCTCACCCGCGCCGAAACCGATCACCGGCCGCCCGGCGGCCTTGAGGGCCTTCGCCTTGGCGTCGACAGCGAGGGTCGCGGACTCGGAGATCGCGCCGATGCGGGCGGAGACCCGGCGCTCGGTGGGAGAAGTGGAAGCGCTCATCGCCCCATCGTTCCAGACCGGAAAGACCCCCGGCACATGGCTTTGCGAGACCACCGGATCCGTTTCTGTTCGACGGGGCGCCGCAGAGCACGTACACTCACTGCTCGTTGGCCCTCACCGGCCGCACCTTCTCCTCGCACTCTGTGCACCCGGGCGGATGCGGTAGGTTGGGGGAAATCAAAGGGTCGTAGCTCAATTGGTAGAGCACTGGTCTCCAAAACCAGCGGTTGGGGGTTCAAGTCCCTCCGGCCCTGCTACACACTCCTTTCGCCAGGATGTGTGCGCACATGTACGTACTGCATTGCACCGCCGTGCGGCTCATACCGGGCGCGGCACGGCCACGACCCGGAATCAGGTGAGGACGAGTGACGGACGCCGTGGGCTCCATCGACATGCCTGATGCCCAGGACGAGGCGCCGGAGTCCAAGAAGAAGGCCCGCAAGGGCGGCAAGCGCGGCAAGAAGGGCCCCTTCGGCCGTCTCGCGCTCTTCTACCGCCAGATCGTCGCGGAACTCCGCAAGGTCGTCTGGCCGACTCGCAGTCAGCTCACGACGTACACGACCGTGGTGATTGTCTTCGTCGTCATCATGATCGGCCTTGTGACCGTGATTGACTATGGGTTCAACCAGGCCGTCAAGTACGTCTTCGGCTGAGCTGATGGCTGAGCCAAGAGCGAAGGGCGCCGTACCCGGCGCCCGTTTCGCGCGTTCCACCCCTCTGTATCCAGGAAGAAGCAGCCACCGTGTCTGACCCGAACCTGAACGACGCCGTTGAGCCGCGCGTGGATTCCGAGGAGTCCGTGGAGGACCAGCTCGACATCGTCGAGGCGGCGGATGCCGAGGACCCGGACCAGGCCGAGGCTGCTGACGCCGCCGCGGGCGCACCCGCCGAAGAGTCGGCCCTGCACGTCGAGCCCGACGCCGAGTCCGCTGATGACGTCGAGTCGGCCGACGACGCCGAGAGCGACGAGGACGGCGAGACCGCCGCCGAGGACGAGACCGAAGAGGCCGCTGAGTCCGCCGAGTCCGCAGAGGACGAGGAGGAGGCCGAGCCGGTCGACCCGATCGTGGCCCTGCGCGACGAGCTCCGCACCCTTCCCGGCGAGTGGTACGTCATCCACACCTACGCCGGTTACGAGAACCGCGTGAAGACCAACCTCGAGCAGCGTGCCGTCTCGCTGAACGTCGAGGACTTCATCTTCCAGGCCGAGGTGCCGCAGGAAGAAGTCGCGCAGATCAAGAACGGCGAGCGCAAGACCATCCGTCAGAACAAGCTCCCCGGGTACGTCCTGGTGCGCATGGACCTGACGAACGAGTCCTGGGGCGTCGTCCGCAACACCCCCGGCGTCACCGGCTTCGTGGGCAACGCGTACGACCCGTACCCCCTGACCCTGGACGAGATCGTCAAGATGCTCGCTCCGGAGGCCGAGGAGAAGGCCGCCCGTGAGGCTGCCGAGGCCGAGGGCAAGCCGGCTCCGTCCCGCAAGGTCGAGGTCCAGGTGCTCGACTTCGAGGTCGGCGACTCCGTCACCGTCACCGACGGGCCGTTCGCGACGCTGCAGGCGACGATCAACGAGATCAACGCCGACTCGAAGAAGGTCAAGGGCCTCGTCGAGATCTTCGGCCGCGAGACCCCGGTCGAGCTCAGCTTCGACCAGATCCAGAAGAACTAGCCTTCGCGGCTCCTCTGGAACATACGCCTCCGAACAGGTCAGACGGGCTCTCAAAGCCTGTCTGACCTGCTCGGTTTTTGGCCGCGCGACTATACCCGTTATCGTGGTGCGGTATGCCTCCATCCGGATGACTGGATGGTGGCTGGAAACTCTCACTAGGACCCGGAGAGAGCAATGCCTCCCAAGAAGAAGAAGGTCACGGGGCTTATCAAGCTCCAGATCCAGGCCGGCGCAGCCAACCCGGCCCCGCCGGTCGGCCCCGCGCTGGGCCAGCACGGCGTCAACATCATGGAGTTCTGCAAGGCCTACAACGCCGCGACCGAGTCGCAGCGTGGCTGGGTGATCCCGGTGGAGATCACGGTCTACGAAGACCGCTCCTTCACCTTCATCACCAAGACTCCGCCGGCCGCCAAGATGATCCTCAAGGCCGCGGGTGTCGAGAAGGGCTCCGGCGAGCCGCACAAGACCAAGGTCGCCAAGATCACCGAGGCGCAGGTCCGCGAGATCGCCACCACCAAGATGGAAGACCTCAACGCCAACGACCTGGACGCCGCGTCGAAGATCATCGCCGGCACCGCCCGTTCCATGGGCATCACGGTCGAGGGCTGAGAGCTTTCCCCGTCTGACCTTTCTCAGTGGTAGGGCCAAGCGCCGGCCCGCACCACGACTCCCACACCTGTCACGCGGCCCAGCCGCATGATGTAACCGCTACAGGAGCAGAAGTGAAGCGCAGCAAGACTCTCCGCGCTGCGGACGCCAAGATCGACCGGGACAAGCTCTACGCCCCGCTCGAGGCCGTCCGTCTCGCCAAGGAGACCTCCGCGACCAAGTTCGACGGCACCGTCGAGGTCGCCTTCCGCCTGGGTGTCGACCCGCGCAAGGCCGACCAGATGGTCCGTGGCACCGTGAACCTCCCGCACGGCACCGGCAAGACCGCCCGGGTCCTGGTCTTCGCGACCGGTGACCGTGCTGCGGCCGCGGAAGCCGCTGGGGCCGACATCGTCGGCGCCGACGAGCTCATCGACGAGGTCGCGAAGGGCCGCCTGGACTTCGACGCCGTCGTCGCCACCCCGGACCTCATGGGCAAGGTCGGCCGCCTCGGCCGCGTGCTCGGTCCGCGTGGTCTGATGCCGAACCCGAAGACCGGCACCGTCACCCCCGACGTCGTGAAGGCTGTCAACGACATCAAGGGCGGCAAGATCGAGTTCCGCGTCGACAAGCACTCGAACCTGCACTTCATCATCGGCAAGGTGTCCTTCGACGACACCAAGCTGGTGGAGAACTACGCCGCGGCGCTGGAGGAGATCCTCCGTCTGAAGCCGTCGGCCGCCAAGGGTCGCTACATCAAGAAGGCCGCGCTCACCACCACGATGGGCCCCGGCATTCCGCTGGACAGCAACCGCACCCGCAACCTCCTCGTCGAGGAGGACCCGGCCGCCGTCTGATTCTGACGGCAGTCGCGTCGCGTACGCGTTCTGTGTCGACGGGCCCCGCAACCTTTCGAGGTGCGGGGCCCGTCCTCGTATTCGTGCATGTCCGTCAGAGCTGTCGGGGGACTGCGCTAGCGTGCAGGATTCACACGAGTACAAGGGGTGGGATGTCATGAACAGCACGACCATGCGGCGCGCGGGCCTGTCGATCGCGGTGGCCGCCGCGCTGACCGGGGTCGCGGCCTGTGGCTCCTCCGGCGGCGGCGACGGTGAGGCGAAGGACAAGAAGAACGGCTCCGTCGCCCTCAGCCCGATAGCCGCCCTGCGCTCCATCGAGGACAAGACCGACGACGCCGACTCGGCCAAGATCGAGGGCAAGACGGTCATGGGCAGCCAGATGTCGATGAACATGGACGGCGCCATGGCGTGGTCGGACGGCATCACCGGCAACGTCACCGCGACCCTCACCGGCGGCACCCAGGCCGACCAGATGAAGCAGATGGGCCAGTCGAAGATCGACTACCGCTATCTGAAGACGGGCTTCTACGCGAACATGGGCGACCAGTTCGCCTCGCAGGCCGGCGGCGGCAAGCACTGGATCGAGTACGACTACGAGACGCTGGCCGAGTTGGGCGGCGCCGCCGGTGACGCCTTCAAGGACCAGATGCAGAACACCACCCCGAACCAGTCGGTGAAGATGCTGCTCGCCTCGGGTGACGTGAAGCGTGTGGGCGAGGAGACGGTGCGCGGAACGAAGACGACGCACTACTCCGGAGAGGTCGACGTCGCCGATCTGACGGGCAAGAACTCCGACCTGGACGCGTCTCAACTGGCCGAGCTGAAGAAGCAGTTCAGCCAGGCGGGGATGAGCACCGAGACGATCGACATCTGGGTCAACGACGACGATCTGCTGGTCAAGAAGACCGAGAAGGCCGACATGAAGACCGGCGCCTTCTCCCAGACGGTCTACTACAGCGACTACGGCACCCCGGTCTCCGTGGAGAAGCCCCCGGCCTCGGACACCGTGAGCTTCAAGGACCTCATGAACCAGCAGCCGCAGGCCTGATCTCGCCCTTCAGGTACTCTCACCACACAGAATTGTGTCGATCATGTGTTCCTAGGGGTGGGGTCATGAACGTTGTTTCCGTACGTGGGGACAAGGGACGTAACAAGAGGGTCGCGAGCGCCGTGCTCGTCACCGCGCTGCTCTGTACCGGCGCGGTGGCCTGCGGAGGCTCCGACAAGGACGGCAAGGCCGAGGGGGCGGGCTCGGGGGAGACCCAGTCCCGGTCGCAGGTGACCGAGGTCATCACGGCGGCGTACGAGAAGACCGCGAAGGCCAAGTCGGCCAAGGTCGAGATGACGATGTCGGCGCCGAAGTCGATGGCCGGTGCGTCCGGCGCGTCCGGCGACATGAAGATGTCCGGCATCATGGGCTGGGACCCGACCGTCATGGACATGACGATGTCGGGCTCGGCGCTCACGGAAGGCGACCCGGAGGCTCCGAAGGAGATCCGGATGCGCTGGCTCGACAACGTGATGTACATGGACATGGGGACCGCCGCCGCCAAGGACATGGACGGTAAGCGGTGGATGAAGATGGACCTCAACTCCATCGCCGAGCAGGCCGGTGACGAGAAGCTCGCCAAGCAGATGACCGGCGGCCTGGACAGCATGAACCAGGACCCGGCGCAGCAGCTCGCGATGCTCCTGGACTCGCCGAACCTGAAGCACGTCGGCCCGGCCAAGGTCGACGGTGCGCAGACCCAGCGCTACAAGGGTCGGCTCTCCGTCAAGGAGATGATGGAGTCGAACAAGGGCCTGAGTGACCTGCTCAGCAAGAGCGAGCGCGACGAACTCTTCAAGAGCATCGAGAAGTCGGGCATCAAGGGGTACGACACCGAGGTCTGGGTCAATGAGGACGACTACCCCGTCCGCATGGACATCGACATCAAGAGCCCTGAGGGCACGATGAAGACCTCGCAGAAGTTCTCGGACTACGGGGCCTCCGCCAAGGTGTCCGCACCGCCGGCCGGGGAGACCTTCGACCTGATGGAGATGTTCAAGGAGCTCGGCGGGAGCGGCGCGGAGAGCGGCGCCGACAGCGGCTTCTGAGCCGATTTGCTTGACGCGAACCCGTTCGCGTAGTCTTCCCCAGAAGCCAAAGACCGCTGGTCGTTGCCGTGTGCTCGCAAGAGTGTGCGGTGGCCGAAGGATCCGCTGAAACTGCGGACGACCCGCGCAGGTGACTGAGGAAGTGCTCCCGGACGGGTTCTCGTCGGGTCGAGCTCACGCCCCATGCGCCTGCGCTGGGGCGTTTTGTTTTGTCAGCCCCTTCTGAGCGGTCCTCATCACCCGGAAGGAGGCCGACGCTCTATGCCGACGCCCGACAAGGCTGCCGCGGTAGCCGAGCTCACGGACAAGTTCCGCAGCTCGAACGCCGCCGTGCTGACCGAGTACCGGGGTCTCACCGTGGCCCAGCTCAAGCAGCTGCGCCGTTCGCTCGGTGAGAACTCCGAGTACGCCGTGGTGAAGAACACGCTGACCAAGATCGCGGCCAACCAGGCCGGGATCAACCAGCTGGACGACCTGTTCGCGGGTCCGACCGCTGTTGCCTTCGTCACCGGTGACCCGGTGGAGTCGGCGAAGGGTCTTCGTGACTTCGCCAAGGACAACCCCAACCTCGTCATCAAGGGCGGTGTCCTTGACGGCAAGGCGCTGTCCGCCGACGAGATCAAGAAGCTCGCGGACCTCGAGTCCCGCGAGGTTCTGCTCGCCAAGCTGGCGGGCGCCATGAAGGGCAAGCAGACGCAGACTGCGCAGCTCTTCCAGGCGCTTCCCTCGAAGTTCGTCCGCACCGCGGAGGCGCTTCGTGCCAAGAAGGCCGAGCAGGGCGGTGCCGAGTAATTCGGCTCGCGCATTGATCGCCGCCCGTTAGGGCGACGGTCGCAGCGGGCCGAACGTACGCCCGCCTTCATATACACCCGGCACCAGCCGAATTAGTGGAAGGATCGCCCATCATGGCGAAGCTCAGCCAGGAAGACCTGCTTGCCCAGTTCGAGGAGCTCACCCTCATCGAGCTCTCCGAGTTCGTGAAGGCCTTCGAGGAGAAGTTCGACGTCACCGCCGCCGCGGCCGTCGCCGCTGCCCCGGCCGGCCCGGCCGCCGCCGCCGAGGTTGCCGAGGAGCAGGACGAGTTCGACGTCATCCTCACCGGCGCCGGCGAGAAGAAGATCCAGGTCATCAAGGTCGTGCGCGAGCTCACCTCCCTGGGTCTCAAGGAGGCCAAGGACCTCGTCGACGGCACCCCGAAGCCGGTCCTCGAGAAGGTCGCCAAGGAGGCCGCTGACAAGGCTGCCGAGTCCCTCAAGGCCGCCGGCGCCTCCGTCGAGGTCAAGTAACACCTCGCGAGTCGTCTGCCGCGCGCCTGTGGGCGCGTAGGCGGCAGGACTTTTCGGCGCTGCTTCAGGCAGCGCACGTCAAGGGCGATCACCCATCTGGGTGGTCGCCCTTCGGCGTTCTCCGGCGCACCCCACGGCTGCCTTGCGAAGCCCGCCCCGACGAGTATGGTGATCTTCGTCGTGCCCCGGAACGGCCGTGACGGTGACGAGCTGAAAGCCAAGTCGGGGCAGGGGGGCCTTGACGAACTGCACGCAGCGCGCAATTCTCAGGACGCGTCGTCACATCGATCCGCATCCGAGGCATGGATCGACGGCGAAGAGGGCAGTATCGATGTGCATCGAGGGCGTGGCTTGCAGCAGGGGTTGAGAACAACGAGGGTCTTCAAAAACCCGCACTGGACATCAGTGGGCCTAGTGGCTACACTGACCCTTTGCGCTGCCTGTTAGCTGCCTCCTGCCCGTCACCAGGGGCATGCCCATGCTTGAGCACAGTGGACTGGACTTCCCTGACCTGGGATGTTCCGTCTCTGCGTCCAACCTGGGACCGGTACGCGCGTAGTGAGTCCGAGCCCTCGGAAGGACCCCCTCTTGGCCGCCTCGCGCACTGCCTCGACCGCGAATACGAACAACGGCGCAAGCACCGCCCCGCTGCGCATCTCCTTTGCAAAGATCAAGGAGCCCCTCGAGGTTCCGAACCTTCTTGCGCTGCAGACCGAGAGCTTTGACTGGCTGCTCGGCAATGAAGCGTGGAAGGCTCGTGTCGAGGCGGCTCTGGACAGCGGACAGGACGTCCCCACCAAGTCCGGTCTGGAAGAGATCTTCGAGGAGATCTCTCCGATCGAGGACTTCTCCGGGTCGATGTCCTTGACGTTCCGCGACCACCGTTTTGAGCCTCCGAAGAACTCCATCGACGAGTGCAAGGAGCGCGACTTCACGTTCGCCGCCCCGCTCTTCGTCACTGCCGAGTTCACCAACAACGAGACCGGCGAGATCAAGTCCCAGACGGTCTTCATGGGCGATTTCCCGCTCATGACGAACAAGGGCACCTTCGTCATCAACGGCACCGAGCGTGTCGTCGTGTCGCAGCTGGTCCGTTCGCCGGGTGTCTACTTCGATTCCTCGATCGACAAGACGTCCGACAAGGACATCTTCTCCG
Organism: Streptomyces sp. NPDC054872; assembly: GCF_053610705.1. Lineage (NCBI taxonomy): Bacteria > Bacillati > Actinomycetota > Actinomycetes > Kitasatosporales > Streptomycetaceae > Streptomyces > Streptomyces sp. NPDC054872. The sequence goes on from NZ_JBSGYY010000012.1 coordinate 214,136, forward strand.
CCAAGATCATTCCGTCCCGGGGTGCCTGGCTGGAGATGGAGATCGACAAGCGCGACATGGTCGGTGTACGCATCGACCGCAAGCGCAAGCAGTCGGTCACCGTTCTGCTCAAGGCTCTCGGTTGGACGACCGAGCAGATCCTCGAGGAGTTCGGCGAGTACGAGTCCATGCGCGCCACCCTGGAGAAGGACCACACCCAGGGCCAGGACGACGCGCTGCTCGACATCTACCGCAAGCTCCGTCCGGGCGAGCCGCCGACCCGTGAGGCCGCTCAGACCCTGCTTGAGAACCTCTACTTCAACCCCAAGCGCTACGACCTCGCGAAGGTCGGCCGCTACAAGGTGAACAAGAAGCTGGGTGCGGACGCTCCGCTCGACGCGGGCATCCTCACGGTCGAGGACATCATCGCCTCGATCAAGTACCTGGTGAAGCTGCACGCCGGTGAGACCGAGACCGTTGGCGACAGCGGTACGTCGATCGTCGTCGAGACCGACGACATCGACCACTTCGGCAACCGTCGTCTGCGTAACGTCGGCGAGCTCATCCAGAACCAGGTCCGCACGGGTCTGGCTCGTATGGAGCGCGTCGTGCGTGAGCGCATGACGACGCAGGACGTCGAGGCGATCACGCCGCAGACCCTGATCAACATTCGCCCGGTCGTGGCGTCGATCAAGGAATTCTTCGGCACCTCGCAGCTGTCGCAGTTCATGGACCAGAACAACCCGCTGTCGGGTCTCACCCACAAGCGCCGTCTGTCGGCGCTTGGCCCGGGTGGTCTCTCCCGTGAGCGGGCCGGCTTCGAGGTCCGTGACGTTCACCCGTCTCACTACGGCCGCATGTGCCCGATCGAGACGCCCGAAGGCCCCAACATCGGTCTGATCGGTTCGCTGGCCTCCTACGGCCGTGTGAACGCGTTCGGCTTCGTCGAGACGCCGTACCGCAAGGTCGTCGAGGGCGTCGTCACCGACGACGTCGACTACCTGACGGCCGACGAAGAGGACCGCTTCGTCATCGCCCAGGCCAACGCCGTGCTGGGTGAGGACATGCGCTTCACCGAGGCGCGCGTCCTCGTCCGCCGTCGTGGCGGCGAGATCGACTACATCCCCGGCGACGACGTCGACTACATGGACGTCTCGCCGCGCCAGATGGTGTCGGTCGCGACCGCGATGATCCCGTTCCTCGAGCACGACGACGCCAACCGTGCCCTCATGGGCGCGAACATGATGCGTCAGGCCGTGCCGCTGATCACCGCCGAGGCTCCCCTCGTCGGCACCGGCATGGAGTACCGCTGTGCGGTCGACGCCGGTGACGTGATCAAGGCCGAGAAGGCGGGTGTGGTCCAGGAGGTCTCCGCGGACTACGTTACCGTCACGAACGACGACGGCACGTACACCACGTACCGCATCGCCAAGTTCTCCCGCTCGAACCAGGGCACCTCGGTCAACCAGAAGGTTGTCGTCGACGAGGGCGCCCGGGTCATCGAGGGTCAGGTCCTCGCCGACGGTCCCGCGACCGAAGAGGGCGAAATGGCCCTCGGCAAGAACCTGCTCGTGGCGTTCATGCCCTGGGAAGGTCACAACTACGAGGACGCGATCATCCTGTCGCAGCGCCTCGTGCAGGACGACGTCCTCTCCTCGATCCACATCGAGGAGCACGAGGTCGACGCCCGTGACACGAAGCTGGGCCCGGAGGAGATCACCCGGGACATCCCGAACGTCTCCGAAGAGGTCCTCGCCGACCTGGACGAGCGCGGCATCATCCGTATCGGTGCCGAGGTCGTCGCCGGCGACATCCTCGTCGGCAAGGTCACGCCCAAGGGTGAGACCGAGCTGACGCCGGAAGAGCGTCTGCTGCGCGCGATCTTCGGTGAGAAGGCGCGCGAGGTGCGCGACACCTCGCTGAAGGTGCCGCACGGTGAGATCGGCAAGGTCATCGGCGTCCGCGTCTTCGACCGTGAAGAGGGCGACGAGCTGCCGCCGGGCGTGAACCAGCTGGTTCGTGTCTACGTGGCGCAGAAGCGCAAGATCACGGACGGTGACAAGCTCGCCGGTCGTCACGGCAACAAGGGCGTCATCTCCAAGATCCTTCCGATCGAGGACATGCCCTTCCTTGAGGACGGCACGCCGGTCGACATCATCCTCAACCCGCTGGGTGTCCCGTCCCGAATGAACCCGGGTCAGGTCCTGGAGATCCACCTCGGCTGGCTCGCCAGCCAGGGCTGGGACGTCTCCGGTCTCAGCGAGGAGTGGGCGCAGAGCCTGCAGCGCATCGGCGCCGATCAGGTCGCCCCGCGGACGAACGTCGCGACCCCGGTCTTCGACGGCGCCCGCGAGGACGAGCTGACCGGCCTCCTCGAGCACACCGTCCCGAACCGCGACGGCGACCGCATGGTCCTCCCGTCCGGCAAGGCGCGGCTGTTCGACGGTCGCTCCGGCGAGCCGTTCCCGGACCCGATCTCCATCGGGTACATGTACATCCTCAAGCTGCACCACCTGGTCGACGACAAGCTCCACGCCCGTTCGACCGGTCCGTACTCCATGATCACCCAGCAGCCGCTGGGTGGTAAGGCTCAGTTCGGTGGTCAGCGCTTCGGTGAGATGGAGGTGTGGGCGCTCGAGGCTTATGGCGCCGCGTACGCCCTCCAGGAGCTGCTGACGATCAAGTCCGACGACGTGACCGGCCGCGTGAAGGTCTACGAGGCCATCGTCAAGGGCGAGAACATCCCCGAGCCCGGCATTCCCGAGTCCTTCAAGGTGCTCATCAAGGAAATGCAGTCGCTCTGCCTCAACGTGGAGGTGCTGTCCTCGGACGGCATGTCCATCGAGATGCGCGACACCGACGAGGACGTCTTCCGCGCGGCGGAGGAGCTCGGTATCGACCTGTCCCGGCGCGAGCCGAGCAGCGTCGAAGAGGTCTGACGGGTTGGCCGGCCGGACCTCGTGTCCGGCCGGCTCTCCCCGGACCCGTTCAGACCATGATTGAGACTCGACCCCGAAAGAGGGATTGACGACAAAGTGCTCGACGTCAACTTCTTCGACGAGCTGCGGATCGGCCTTGCCACCGCGGACGACATCCGACAGTGGTCCCACGGCGAGGTCAAGAAGCCGGAGACCATCAACTACCGCACGCTCAAGCCCGAAAAGGACGGACTCTTCTGCGAGAAGATCTTCGGTCCGACCCGGGACTGGGAGTGCTACTGCGGTAAGTACAAGCGTGTCCGCTTCAAGGGCATCATCTGCGAGCGCTGCGGCGTCGAGGTCACTCGCGCCAAGGTGCGTCGTGAGCGGATGGGCCACATTGAGCTGGCCGCGCCTGTCACGCACATCTGGTACTTCAAGGGCGTTCCGTCGCGCCTCGGCTACCTGCTTGATCTCGCCCCGAAGGACCTCGAGAAGGTCATCTACTTCGCGGCGTACATGATCACGTTCGTGGACGAGGAGCGCCGTACGCGTGACCTGCCGTCCCTGGAGGCGCACGTCTCCGTGGAGCGTCAGCAGGTCGAGAACCGTCGCGACTCCGACCTGGAGGCCCGCGCCAAGAAGCTCGAGACCGACCTGGCCGAGCTCGAGGCCGAGGGCGCCAAGGCCGACGTACGCCGCAAGGTGCGCGAAGGTGCCGAGCGTGAGATGAAGCAGCTGCGTGACCGTGCGCAGCGCGAGATCGACCGTCTCGACGAGGTGTGGAACCGCTTCAAGAACCTCAAGGTCCAGGACCTGGAGGGTGACGAGCTGCTCTACCGCGAGCTGCGTGACCGCTTCGGCACGTACTTCGACGGTTCGATGGGTGCCGCTGCACTGCAGAAGCGCCTTGAGTCGTTCGACCTGGATGAGGAAGCCGAGCGGCTTCGCGAGATCATCCGTACCGGCAAGGGCCAGAAGAAGACCCGTGCGCTCAAGCGCCTCAAGGTCGTCTCCGCGTTCCTGCAGACCAGCAACAGCCCCAAGGGCATGGTGCTCGACTGCGTGCCGGTCATCCCGCCGGACCTGCGTCCGATGGTGCAGCTGGACGGTGGCCGCTTCGCGACCTCCGACCTGAACGACCTGTACCGCCGCGTGATCAACCGCAACAACCGCCTGAAGCGGCTTCTCGACCTCGGTGCTCCCGAGATCATCGTGAACAACGAGAAGCGCATGCTCCAGGAGGCCGTGGACGCCCTCTTCGACAACGGTCGTCGTGGTCGCCCGGTCACCGGTCCCGGTAACCGCCCGCTGAAGTCCCTGAGCGACATGCTCAAGGGCAAGCAGGGTCGTTTCCGTCAGAACCTTCTCGGTAAGCGTGTGGACTACTCCGCGCGTTCCGTGATCGTCGTCGGCCCGCAGCTGAAGCTGCACCAGTGTGGTCTGCCGAAGGCCATGGCTCTGGAGCTCTTCAAGCCGTTCGTGATGAAGCGCCTGGTCGATCTCAACCACGCGCAGAACATCAAGTCGGCGAAGCGCATGGTCGAGCGAGGCCGCACGGTCGTGTACGACGTCTTGGAAGAGGTCATCGCGGAGCACCCGGTTCTCCTGAACCGTGCGCCCACGCTGCACCGCCTCGGCATCCAGGCCTTCGAGCCGCAGCTGGTCGAGGGCAAGGCCATTCAGATCCACCCGCTCGTCTGCACCGCGTTCAACGCGGACTTCGACGGTGACCAGATGGCCGTGCACCTGCCGCTCTCCGCGGAGGCGCAGGCCGAGGCCCGCATCCTGATGCTGTCCTCGAACAACATCCTGAAGCCGGCAGACGGCCGTCCCGTCACCATGCCGACCCAGGACATGGTTCTCGGTCTCTTCTTCCTCACGACGGACGAGGAAGAGCGCAAGGTCATCGGTGAGGGCCGTTCGTTCGGTTCCTCCGCCGAGGCGACCATGGCGTTCGACGCCAAGGAGCTCTCGCTCCAGGCGAAGGTCGACATCCGCTTCCCGGTGGGCACCATCCCGCCGCGCGGCTGGACCCCGCCGGCCGTCGAAGAGGGCGAGCAGGAGTACCAGCAGGGCGACAGCTTCCGGCTGCGTACGACCCTGGGCCGCGCGCTCTTCAACGAGCTGCTGCCCGAGGACTACCCGTTCGTCGACTACTCGGTGGGCAAGAAGCAGCTCTCCGAGATCGTCAACGACCTGGCCGAGCGCTACCCCAAGGTCATCGTGGCGGCGACGCTCGACAACCTGAAGGCGGCGGGCTTCTTCTGGGCGACCCGTTCCGGTGTCACCGTGGCCATCTCCGACGTCGTGGTCCCCGAGGCCAAGAAGGCGATCGTCGCGGGCTACGAGGCGCAGGACGAGAAGGTCCAGAAGCAGTACGAGCGCGGTCTGATCACCAAGGACGAGCGCACGCAGGAGCTCATCGCGATCTGGACCAAGGCGACCAACGAGGTTGCCGAGGCGATGAACGCGAACTTCCCCAAGACGAACCCCATCTTCATGATGGTTGACTCGGGTGCCCGAGGAAACATGATGCAGATGCGTCAGATCGCCGGTATGCGTGGTCTGGTGTCGAACGCGAAGAACGAGACGATCCCGCGCCCGATTAAGGCTTCGTTCCGCGAAGGCCTGTCGGTGCTCGAGTACTTCATCTCCACGCACGGTGCCCGTAAGGGTCTTGCGGACACGGCTCTCCGTACCGCTGACTCCGGTTACCTCACCCGTCGTCTGGTCGACGTCTCTCAGGACGTCATCATTCGCGAGGAGGACTGTGGCACCGAGCGCGGTCTGAAGCTGAAGATCGCGGTCAAGGGCGAGGACGGTGTGCTCCGCAAGACGGAGAACGTCGAGACCTCGGTGTACGCCCGCATGCTGGCCGAGGACGTCGTCATCGACGGCAAGGTCATCGCGCCGGCCAACGTCGACCTCGGTGACGTCCTCATCGACGCCCTGGTCGCCAACGGCGTCGAGGAGGTCAAGACCCGTTCGGTCCTGACCTGTGAGTCGGCGGTCGGCACCTGTGCCTTCTGCTACGGCCGTTCGCTCGCCACCGGCAAGCTGGTCGACATCGGTGAGGCGGTCGGCATCATCGCCGCCCAGTCCATCGGTGAGCCCGGCACGCAGCTGACGATGCGTACGTTCCACACCGGTGGTGTGGCCGGTGACGACATCACCCAGGGTCTGCCCCGTGTCGTCGAGCTCTTCGAGGCTCGTACGCCCAAGGGTGTCGCCCCGATCTCGGAGGCGGCAGGCCGCATCCGTATCGAGGAGACCGAGAAGACCAAGAAGATCGTCGTCACGCCGGACGACGGCAGCGACGAGACTCCCTTCCCGATCTCGAAGCGCGCCAAGGTCCTCGTGCGTGAGGGTGACCACGTCGAGGTGGGCCAGAAGCTCACCTTCGGTGCCACCAACCCGCACGACGTGCTGCGGATCCTCGGTCAGCGCGCGGTCCAGGTCCACCTGGTCGGCGAAGTCCAGAAGGTCTACAACAGCCAGGGCGTGTCGATCCACGACAAGCACATCGAGATCATCATCCGGCAGATGCTGCGCCGCGTGACGATCATCGAGTCCGGCGACGCGGAGCTGCTGCCGGGCGAGCTCGTCGAGCGCTCGAAGTTCGAGACCGAGAACCGTCGTGTCGTGACGGAAGGCGGCCACCCGGCCTCCGGCCGTCCGCAGCTGATGGGTATCACCAAGGCCTCGCTGGCGACGGAGTCGTGGCTGTCCGCGGCTTCCTTCCAGGAGACGACCAGGGTCCTGACGGACGCGGCGATCAACGCCAAGTCCGACTCCCTGATCGGCCTCAAGGAGAACGTCATCATCGGTAAGCTCATCCCGGCCGGTACGGGTCTCTCCCGCTACCGCAACATCCGGGTCGAGCCGACCGAAGAGGCCAAGGCCGCGATGTACTCGGCCGTCGGCTACGACGACATCGACTACTCGCCCTTCGGGACGGGTTCGGGCCAGGCTGTGCCGCTGGAGGACTACGACTACGGGCCGTACAACCAGTAGGACCCAGGTCTGTTGAAGGGCGGTCACCCCGTGAGGGTGGCCGCCCTTCGGCGTTGGCCGGCGGTATGACGTACGACACGGACTGACGGCGTGCGTCGCGGCCCTGGGGGAGGGGGCGCAGTGGGGCTGAGCAGCCGTTCTCGGGGGCGAAAGCCGCTGGTCCGCAGCTTGCGGCCGCAGGCTGTGTAGTGGCCGCGAGGGTCGCTGTCAAGGCTTTCCGTGCGGCGTCCCTGATGGGTTCAGAAGCCCGGCGTGTCGGGGTCGATCGCATTTGTTTTGACCGAACCCGATGAGGTAGGTACGCTCAGACCTTGTGCCTGGGGTGTGCCTGGGCTCGCGCGCGTGTCTTCAGCCGCATCGCGAGTCCGAGAACGGCCACCGTAAATCTGCGCCCCTCCTCGCCTTGCGGCGGGAGTCTGCAGGATTCGACACACCCGACCGCGTGGGTCGGCGATGTTCCAGGTTAGCTTTACCATTCGGCACACAGAAACCGGAGAAGTAGTGCCTACGATCCAGCAGCTGGTCCGGAAGGGCCGGCAGGACAAGGTCGAGAAGAACAAGACGCCCGCACTCGAGGGTTCGCCCCAGCGCCGCGGCGTCTGCACGCGTGTGTTCACGACCACCCCGAAGAAGCCGAACTCGGCCCTGCGTAAGGTCGCGCGTGTGCGTCTGACCAGCGGGATCGAGGTCACCGCTTACATTCCGGGTGAGGGACACAACCTGCAGGAGCACTCCATCGTGCTCGTGCGTGGTGGCCGTGTGAAGGACCTGCCGGGTGTTCGCTACAAGATCATCCGCGGCTCCCTTGACACCCAGGGCGTCAAGAACCGCAAGCAGGCCCGCAGCCGCTACGGCGCCAAGAAGGAGAAGTAAGAATGCCTCGTAAGGGCCCCGCCCCGAAGCGCCCGGTCATCATCGACCCGGTCTACGGTTCTCCTCTGGTGACCTCCCTCATCAACAAGGTGCTGCTGAACGGCAAGCGCTCCACCGCCGAGCGCATCGTGTACGGCGCCATGGAGGGCCTGCGCGAGAAGACCGGCAACGACCCGGTCATCACGCTCAAGCGCGCGCTGGAAAACATCAAGCCGACTCTCGAGGTCAAGTCCCGCCGTGTCGGTGGCGCGACCTACCAGGTCCCGATCGAGGTCAAGCCGGGCCGTGCGAACACGCTCGCCCTGCGCTGGCTGGTCGGTTACTCCCGCGCCCGTCGCGAGAAGACCATGACCGAGCGTCTGCTCAACGAGCTCCTCGACGCCTCCAACGGCCTTGGTGCCGCTGTGAAGAAGCGTGAGGACACCCACAAGATGGCCGAGTCCAACAAGGCCTTCGCGCACTACCGCTGGTAGTCGCTACCCACATCGAGACCGAGAGAAGACTGAGCCGATATGGCTACCACTTCACTTGACCTGGCCAAGGTGCGCAACATCGGCATCATGGCCCACATCGACGCGGGCAAGACGACGACCACCGAGCGGATCCTGTTCTACACGGGTGTGTCGTACAAGATCGGTGAGGTCCACGACGGCGCCGCCACGATGGACTGGATGGAGCAGGAGCAGGAGCGTGGCATCACGATCACCTCTGCTGCCACCACCTGTCACTGGCCGATGAACGACGTCGACCACACCATCAACATCATCGACACCCCGGGCCACGTCGACTTCACCGTCGAGGTCGAGCGTTCGCTCCGTGTGCTCGACGGTGCCGTGACGGTGTTCGACGGCGTCGCCGGTGTTGAGCCCCAGTCCGAGACCGTGTGGCGTCAGGCGGACCGCTACGGCGTCCCGCGTATCTGCTTCGTCAACAAGCTCGACCGTACGGGTGCCGAGTTCCACCGCTGCGTCGACATGATCGTCGACCGCCTCGGTGCGACCCCGATCGTCATGCAGCTGCCCATCGGCGCAGAGGCTGACTTCAAGGGTGTCGTCGACCTCGTCACGATGAAGGCCTTCGTCTGGTCCGCAGAGACCAAGATGGGCGAGGCGTACGACATCGTCGACATCCCGGCGACGCACGCCGAGGCTGCCGAAGAGTGGCGCGGCAAGCTCCTTGAGGCCGTCGCCGAGAACGACGAGCAGATGATGGAGCTGTACCTCGAGGGCCAGGAGCCCACCGAGGACCAGCTGTACGAGGCCATTCGCCGCGTCACCATCGCCTCCGGCAAGGGCGGCGACACCACTGTCACCCCCGTGTTCTGCGGCACCGCGTTCAAGAACAAGGGCGTCCAGCCCCTGCTCGACGCGGTCGTGCGTTACCTCCCGTCGCCCCTGGACGTCGAGGCCATCGAGGGCCACGACGTCAAGGACCCCGAGGTCGTCGTCAAGCGCAAGCCTTCGGACGAGGAGCCGCTTTCGGCTCTCGCGTTCAAGATCGCGAGCGACCCGCACCTCGGCAAGCTCACCTTCGTCCGGATCTACTCCGGTCGCCTGCAGGCCGGCACCGCGGTGCTGAACTCGGTCAAGGGCAAGAAGGAGCGCATCGGCAAGATCTACCGCATGCACGCGAACAAGCGTGAGGAGATCGAGTCGGTGGGCGCCGGCGACATCGTCGCCGTCATGGGCCTGAAGCAGACCACCACCGGTGAGACGCTGTGTGACGACAAGAAGCCGGTCATCCTGGAGTCCATGGACTTCCCGGCGCCGGTCATTCAGGTCGCCATCGAGCCCAAGTCCAAGGGTGACCAGGAGAAGCTGGGTGTAGCCATCCAGCGTCTCTCGGAGGAGGACCCCTCCTTCCAGGTCCACTCGGACGAGGAGACCGGCCAGACCATCATCGGTGGTATGGGTGAGCTTCACCTCGAGGTGCTCGTCGACCGCATGAAGCGCGAATTCCGCGTCGAGGCGAACGTCGGCAAGCCCCAGGTCGCGTACCGCGAGACGATCCGTCGGGCCGTCGAGCGCGTGGACTACACCCACAAGAAGCAGACCGGTGGTACCGGTCAGTTCGCCAAGGTGCAGATCGCGATCGAGCCCATCGAGGGCGGCGAGGCGTCGTACGAGTTCGTCAACAAGGTCACCGGTGGCCGTATCCCGCGGGAGTACATCCCGTCGGTGGACGCCGGTGCGCAGGAGGCCATGCAGTTCGGCATCCTGGCGGGCTACGAGATGACTGGTGTTCGCATCACGCTTCTCGACGGCGCCTACCACGAGGTCGACTCCTCCGAGCTCGCCTTCAAGATCGCCGGTTCGCAGGCCTTCAAGGAGGCCGCGCGTCAGGCCAAGCCCGTGCTGCTCGAGCCGATGATGGCCGTCGAGGTCACCACGCCCGAGGACTACATGGGCGATGTCATCGGTGACATCAACTCCCGTCGTGGCCAGATTCAGGCCATGGAGGAGCGCAGCGGCGCTCGCGTCGTGAAGGGCCTCGTGCCCCTCTCGGAGATGTTCGGCTACGTCGGAGACCTCCGCAGCAAGACGTCGGGTCGCGCAAGCTACTCAATGCAGTTCGACTCCTACGCCGAGGTTCCGCGGAACGTCGCCGAGGAGATCATCGCGAAGGCCAAGGGCGAGTAACTCACCCGAGTTGACGCTTTAGGCTTGACACCATCCGCCGGGGTTCGACCCCATAAGGCAAGAACCCCGGCGGCTGGCTTCCCAGCAAAGATCACCTGGCGCCGATGAAGCAAGGCGTACAGAACCACTCCGCAGGAGGATTCAGTGGCGAAGGCAAAGTTCGAGCGGACTAAGCCGCACGTCAACATCGGCACCATCGGTCACATCGACCACGGTAAGACGACCCTCACGGCCGCCATTACCAAGGTGCTGCACGACGCGTACCCGGACCTGAACGAGGCCTCGGCCTTCGACCAGATCGACAAGGCTCCCGAAGAGCGCCAGCGCGGTATCACGATCTCGATCGCGCACGTCGAGTACCAGACGGAGACGCGTCACTACGCGCACGTCGACTGCCCCGGTCACGCGGACTACATCAAGAACATGATCACGGGTGCCGCGCAGATGGACGGCGCGATCCTCGTGGTTGCCGCCACCGACGGCCCGATGCCGCAGACCAAGGAGCACGTGCTCCTGGCCCGCCAGGTCGGCGTTCCGTACATCGTCGTCGCCCTGAACAAGGCCGACATGGTGGACGACGAGGAGATCCTGGAGCTCGTCGAGCTCGAGGTCCGTGAGCTCCTCTCCGAGTACGAGTTCCCGGGCGACGACCTGCCGGTCGTCAAGGTCTCGGCGCTCAAGGCGCTCGAGGGCGACAAGGAGTGGGGTGAGTCCGTCCTCAACCTGATGAAGGCTGTCGACGAGTCCATCCCGGAGCCCGAGCGTGACGTCGACAAGCCGTTCCTGATGCCGATCGAGGACGTCTTCACGATCACCGGTCGTGGCACCGTCGTCACCGGTCGTATCGAGCGTGGCATCCTCAAGGTCAACGAGACCGTCGACATCATCGGCATCAAGACCGAGAAGACCACCACCACGGTCACCGGCATCGAGATGTTCCGCAAGCTGCTCGACGAGGGCCAGGCCGGTGAGAACGTCGGTCTGCTCCTCCGTGGCATCAAGCGCGAGGACGTCGAGCGCGGCCAGGTCATCATCAAGCCCGGTTCGGTCACGCCGCACACCGAGTTCGAGGCCCAGGCCTACATCCTGTCGAAGGACGAGGGTGGCCGTCACACCCCCTTCTTCAACAACTACCGCCCGCAGTTCTACTTCCGCACCACGGACGTGACCGGCGTCGTGACCCTCCCCGAGGGCACCGAGATGGTCATGCCGGGCGACAACACTGAGATGACCGTTGAGCTCATCCAGCCCGTCGCGATGGAAGAGGGCCTGAAGTTCGCCATCCGTGAGGGTGGCCGGACCGTCGGCGCCGGCCAGGTCACCAAGATCAACAAGTAAGCATTTCGCTTGCACGTTGATCGGGGAGACCCGGTTGCTCTGAACTGAGAGCACAGCAGTACACGCGGTAACGGAAGGGCCCGTACGACTTCGGTCGTGCGGGCCCTTTTTAGTTGCGCGGCCTTGCGCTCCACTTCAGTGAGAAAGGCTGGTGACGCGGTGCGAGCGGCTTCCTCTGCCGCGAAGGCGTACTCCCAGCTCCAGCTCAAGTCCGTACTGCCTTTATGGCCTGGTCCAGGACGGCGCTCAGCTCGCGCAATGCCTCCTGGGCGACGGCGGCGTCCTCATGCTCCAGATCCCGTGTGGCGCGGGCGTGCCGGGTGGAGAGGTCGGGGCGGCGGGCGATCTCGATGTCCCGGGCCCAGGTGCCCAGGTGAGGACCCAGCTCTGCACCGGGCTGAGGGACTGCCACTCGACTGCCTTGGCGAAGGCCTCGTCCTTGGTCCGCTGCATCTCCGGCAGGCGCGCGGGGGGCAACCACGGCGAGGGCGGCGCGCAGGGCGTCCGGGGTCTGTTCGGGGCGGGGCGCCAGCTCGTGTCCGTGATCGGCCTGCGTGCTCATGGAGTCCTCCCGGGAGTGCACTGGCCAGGTTGGTCGGCCGGGGCTCGCGGGGTGTGGGGACGCGAACATTGCTGAGTGTTTCCCCCTGGTCAGCGGGTGTAGGGGGTGTACGGGGAGTGGTGGCAGTCGCGGCAGTGGCCTGGCGCTGGTGCGCGGAAGGCGCGGTCGCAGCCCTCGCAGTTCTGGAGGGGGTGCCGGGCGGGCTGCGGGCCGTGGAAGGGGGGTGGAGGTGGGAGCAGCGCTGTCAGGCGGTGGGCGAGCAGGGCCGCGGGGCGGCGTGGGCCTTCGGGCGGCAGGTCGTGAGTGAGGGCATGGACTACGGAGGTGGGGGCGACGTCGCATTCCAGCCAGGTGGCGACGCCGGAGGCGAGGTGGGCGGTGTCGCGGGCTGAGAGAAGCAGGCGCGGGTCCTCTCGGCGCAGATCGGCGAGGAGGTCGGTGGCCTGCTGGAGGAGGGTGGAGGTGGGGAAGGCCGGGTGCGGTACGGCGGGGAGGGGGCGGGGTTGTTTGGGGCGGGCCTTTGGGGCCGGAGTCCCGTTGGTCCCGCGAGGCGGGGGCTGGGCCGCGGCGGGCGTGTGCGAGCTTCGCTGGGCCGCCGCGTGCGGCTGGTTGCAGGAGATCGTGCGGGTGACGATGCGGCCGGCGAGGGTGCGCTCACGCTCCCGGCGCAGGTAGCCGTGGGCCTCCAGCTCGCGCAGGGCGGCTGCGATGCGGGTCGCGCCTTCGGGGAAGCGGGCGGCGAGAGTCTTGATGTCGACGCGGGCTCCGGCGGGCAGCGACTGCATGTGGCAGCCCAGGCCGATGGCCAGGAGGGAGAGCTCCTGGTGCTGCGTGAGGTGGTTGCCGATCACCGTGAAGCGGGTGGTGTGGCGGGCGTTCTCGTGGGAGATGCCGGAGGGGCGCGCAGCGGTGGGGCGGGGCTGGCTGCGGGGGCGCCGGGTCGCTCGTGCGTGGGATTGACTGCCGCCCGCGGCGGACTGGGCGCGCGGGGGCGCGCTAGGGTTTTGGGTGTCCATCGGGAAGCTCGCTTCTTCCTCGGTGGTCAGGCCCTCGCCTCGGGATTGCCGTCCCGGCGGGGGCCGTCGCATGTCTGCTGTTGTTTGCGCCTACTGGGGCTGAGAGTAGGGCAGTTGGGGGAGCGGAAAGCCAGCCGACCTGGTGATGTTCACTCGCGTGAGTGAGCGTGGTCCCGTGCGTTGCCGACCAGACCCTGACCAGACCCAGACCCAGACCCAGACCCAGACCCAGACCCAGACCCCGACCAGGTCCCGACCGGGGCCGAGCGCGTCTGACCGTGGGCGGGTGGGGTGGGGCCTGGTGGGGTTCTTTCTCCCTCTCCGGTTCTTGGAGAAAGGCGCCGGTGGCACCGGAGCACGCGGGAACGGGATCCGGTGGCGTGAGGTTCAGGGCGCGCCCTGCGGGGGCCCAGGTTTGATCTCCGGCGCCCTACGGGTACGATCCCAAGCTTCGATTGGCCAGGCCCGTGCCCCGTATGGCAGACTGTCGGGGTTGCTCGGTTGAGTGCCGATGCTGCGCGCCTCCCGCCGGGAGGACCGGAAGCGAGTCCCACAGTACTCGTCGCCCCATCTGCCGTAAGGCAGCGCTGGAGCGGACGTACGGGAATCTTCTGGGAAGTGCGGTGCGGAGACTTAACCAGGCGCCCGGTGGGTTTCTTCCCCCGGACCCGCGGTCAGCTGGGCCGCAGCCCCTAGCAGGGAAATCCTTCGGGAAATCTCCGTGAGCGGGACTGCGACACGCCCGACCGCGTGGGTCGGAGGAAGTAGAAAAAAGGGCCTCCCGGGAGCCAGAGCCTTCGAGACAAAGGACTACCAAGTAGCCATGGCGGGACAGAAGATCCGCATCCGGCTCAAGGCCTACGACCACGAGGTCATCGACTCTTCGGCGAAGAAGATCGTCGAGACGGTGACTCGCACTGGTGCGTCGGTCGCAGGCCCGGTGCCGCTGCCCACTGAGAAGAACGTGTACTGCGTCATCAAGTCGCCGCACAAGTACAAGGACTCGCGCGAGCACTTCGAGATGCGCACGCACAAGCGCCTGATCGACATCCTCGACCCGACGCCCAAGACCGTTGACTCGTTGATGCGCCTGGACCTTCCGGCCGGCGTCGACATCGAGATCAAGCTCTGAGAGGCGCGGACAGATGACTAAGCAGATCAAGGGCGTCCTGGGCGAGAAGCTCGGCATGACCCAGGTCTGGGACGAGAACAACCGTGTCGTCCCGGTCACCGTCGTCAAGGCCGGGCCCTGCGTCGTTACCCAGGTCCGTACGAATGACTCCGACGGCTACGAGTCGGTCCAGATCGCCTTCGGCGAGATCGACCCTCGCAAGGTGAACAAGCCCCTCAAGGGTCACTTCGCCAAGGCCGACGTGACCCCCCGCCGCCACCTGGTGGAGATCCGCACCCCCGGTGCCAGCGAGTACACGCTGGGCCAGGAGGTGACTGCCGAGGTGTTCGAGTCCGGCGTCAAGGTTGACGTCACGGGCAAGAGCAAGGGCAAGGGCTTCGCCGGTGTCATGAAGCGTCACAACTTCAAGGGACTCGGCGCCGGTCACGGCACCCAGCGCAAGCACCGCTCGCCGGGCTCGATCGGTGGCTGCGCCACCCCGGGTCGCGTGTTCAAGGGCCTCCGCATGGCGGGCCGTATGGGCAACGAGCGGGTCACCACCCAGAACCTGACCGTTCACGCCGTTGACGCGGAGAAGGGCCTGCTCCTGATCAAGGGCGCAGTTCCCGGTCCGAACGGCGGCCTCGTCCTGGTCCGTACCGCGGCCAAGGGGGCTTGAGGAACCGATGAGCACCATTGACATCCTTTCGCCGGCAGGCGACAAGGCCGGGACCGTCGAGCTCCCCTCGGAGATCTTCGACGTCGAGAAGATCAGCATTCCGCTGATCCACCAGGTCGTTGTCGCTCAGCTGGCCGCTGCCCGTCAGGGCACGCACAAGACCAAGCGCCGCGGTGAAGTCCGCGGTGGTGGCAAGAAGCCGTACCGCCAGAAGGGCACCGGCCGCGCGCGCCAGGGTTCGACCCGTGCGCCGCAGTTCGCCGGCGGTGGCGTCGTCCACGGCCCGCAGCCGCGTGACTACTCGCAGCGGACCCCGAAGAAGATGAAGGCCGCGGCCCTGCGCCACGCCCTCACCGACCGGGCCCGCAACGCTCGTATCCACGTTGTCACCAACGTGGTCGAGGGCGACATCTCCACGAAGGCCGCGAAGACGCTGCTCGGCAAGGTCAGCGAGCGCAAGAACGTGCTCCTGGTCATCGACCGCGCGGACGAGACTTCGCTGCTCTCCGCCCGCAACCTGCCCCAGGTGCACATCCTGGAGCCGGGCCAGCTGAACACGTACGACGTGCTCGTCTCGGACGACGTGGTCTTCACCAAGGCCGCTTTCGAGTCCTTCGTGTCTGGCCCCCAGGCCGCTGAGACCGAAGGGAGCGAAGCCTGATGGCTACGCGTCACCCGAGCATCGCCCCCAAGGCGGCCAAGGCCGCCAAGGCCGCGCGCCTCGCCAAGGCGAAGCGCCACGCCACCGAGGGCAAGAACACCGTTGAGACGCCGCTGAGCAAGAGCTTCACGGACCCCCGTGACGTCCTCGTCAAGCCGGTCGTCTCTGAGAAGAGCTACGCGCTTCTCGACGAGGGCAAGTACACCTTCGTCGTCGCGCCCGGCGCCAACAAGACCCAGATCAAGCAGGCCGTCGAGGCGGTCTTCTCGGTCAAGGTCACTGGGGTCAACACGATCAACCGCCAGGGCAAGCGCAAGCGCACCCGCACGGGGTTCGGTAAGCGCGCTGACACCAAGCGCGCGATCGTGACCCTTGCTGAGGGCGACCGTATCGACATCTTCGGCCAGGCCTCCTAACGGAGCGCCCTGGTCCGAATATCGGACGAGGACTGAGAAATGGGAATCCGCAAGTACAAGCCGACTACGCCGGGCCGTCGTGGCTCCAGCGTCGCCGACTTCGTCGAGGTAACGCGGTCCACGCCGGAGAAGTCGCTGGTCCGCCCGCTGCACAGCAAGGGCGGCCGTAACAACGCCGGTCGTGTGACCGTTCGCCACCAGGGTGGCGGACACAAGCGCGCCTACCGAGTGATCGACTTCCGTCGTCACGACAAGGACGGCGTGCCGGCGAAGGTCGCGCACATCGAGTACGACCCGAACCGCACCGCGCGCATCGCGCTCCTGCACTACGCGGACGGCGAGAAGCGCTACATCCTGGCCCCCCGCAACCTGTCGCAGGGTGACCGGGTCGAGAACGGACCGGGCGCGGACATCAAGCCGGGCAACAACCTGGCCCTCCGCAACATCCCGGTCGGTACGACCATCCACGCCATCGAGCTGCGGCCCGGCGGCGGCGCGAAGTTCGCCCGTTCCGCGGGTGCCTCCGTGCAGCTGCTGGCGAAGGAGGGCTCCATGGCCCACCTTCGTATGCCGTCCGGTGAGATCCGTCTGGTCGACGTCCGCTGCCGCGCCACGATTGGCGAGGTCGGCAACGCCGAGCAGTCGAACATCAACTGGGGCAAGGCCGGCCGTAAGCGCTGGCTGGGCGTTCGCCCGACCGTTCGCGGTGTGGCGATGAACCCGGTCGACCACCCGCACGGTGGTGGTGAGGGCAAGACCTCCGGTGGTCGCCACCCGGTCTCGCCCTGGGGTCAGAAGGAGGGTCGTACTCGTTCGCCGAAGAAGGCGAGCAACAAGTACATCGTCCGCCGCCGCAAGACGAACAAGAAGCGCTAGGAGCGGGTTTAGATGCCGCGCAGTCTCAAGAAGGGGCCCTTCGTCGACGGACACCTCATCAAGAAGGTGGATGTCCAGAACGAAGCAGGTTCCAAGAACGTCATCAAGACCTGGTCCCGTCGCTCGATGATCGTCCCGGCCATGCTGGGCCACACGATCGCGGTGCACAACGGCAAGACCCACATCCCGGTGTTCGTCACCGAGGCGATGGTCGGCCACAAGCTCGGCGAGTTCTCGCCGACTCGCACCTTCCGCGGCCACGTCAAGGACGACCGGAAGTCGAAGCGCCGCTAGCGCGGGGTGGAACGACTATGACTTACACCGAAGGGACAACCATGGAAGCCAGGGCCCAGGCGCGGTACATCCGCGTCACGCCCATGAAGGCCCGCCGAGTGGTGGACCTCATCCGTGGCATGGATGCCACGGAGGCTCAGGCGGTCCTGCGTTTCGCCCCGCAGGCCGCGAGCGTGCCGGTTGGCAAGGTGCTTGACAGCGCCATCGCCAACGCTGCACACAACTACGACCACAGTGACGCCTCTTCGCTGGTCATCAGCGAGGCGTACGTGGATGAGGGCCCGACCCTGAAGCGGTTCCGTCCGCGTGCACAGGGCCGTGCCTACCGGATCCGTAAGCGGACCAGCCACATCACCGTGGTCGTCAGCAGCAAGGAAGGAACCCGGTAATGGGCCAGAAGGTAAACCCGCACGGGTTCCGGCTCGGCATTACCACCGACTTCAAGTCGCGTTGGTACGCCGACAAGCTGTACAAGGACTACGTCAAGGAAGACGTCGCCATCCGTCGGATGATGACGTCCGGCATGGAGCGCGCCGGCATCTCGAAGGTTGAGATCGAGCGCACCCGTGACCGCGTGCGGGTGGACATCCACACCGCGCGTCCCGGCATCGTCATCGGCCGCCGTGGCGCCGAGGCCGACCGCATCCGCGGTGACCTCGAGAAGCTCACGGGCAAGCAGGTTCAGCTGAACATCCTCGAGGTCAAGAACCCCGAGGTCGACGCTCAGCTGGTCGCGCAGGCCGTTGCAGAGCAGCTGTCCTCCCGCGTCTCCTTCCGTCGCGCCATGCGTAAGAGCATGCAGTCGACGATGAAGGCCGGCGCCAAGGGCATCAAGATCCAGTGTGGTGGCCGTCTCGGCGGCGCCGAGATGTCCCGCTCGGAGTTCTACCGCGAGGGCCGCGTGCCCCTGCACACCCTCCGTGCGAACGTCGACTACGGCTTCTTCGAGGCCAAGACGACCTTCGGCCGTATCGGCGTGAAGGTCTGGATCTACAAGGGCGACGTCAAGAACATCGCCGAGGTCCGCGCCGAGAACGCCGCGGCCCGTGCGGGTAACCGCCCGGCCCGTGGTGGCGGCAACGACCGCCCGGCCCGTGGTGGCCGTGGTGGCGAGCGTGGCGGCCGCGGCCGCAAGCCGCAGCAGCAGTCCGCGCCGGCTGCCGAGGCCCCCAAGGCCGACGCTCCCGCCGCAGCTGCCGCTCCGGCTGAGAGCACCGGAACGGAGGCCTGACCGACATGCTGATCCCTCGTAGGGTCAAGCACCGCAAGCAGCACCACCCCAAGCGCAGCGGTATGTCAAAGGGTGGTACGCAGGTTGCGTTCGGCGAGTACGGCATTCAGGCCCTCACTCCGGCGTACGTGACCAACCGCCAGATCGAGGCGGCTCGTATCGCGATGACCCGCCACATCAAGCGTGGCGGCAAGGTCTGGATCAACATCTACCCGGACCGCCCGCTGACGAAGAAGCCCGCCGAGACCCGCATGGGTTCCGGTAAGGGTTCCCCCGAGTGGTGGGTCGCGAACGTCAAGCCCGGACGGGTGATGTTCGAGCTGTCCTACCCGAATGAGAAGACTGCGCGTGAGGCGCTTACCCGCGCTGCTCACAAGCTTCCGATGAAGTGCCGGATTGTTCGGCGCGAGGCAGGTGAGTCGTGATGTCGGCCGGTACCAAGGCGTCCGAGCTGCGCGAACTGGGCAACGAGGAGCTTCTCAACAAGCTCCGCGAGGCCAAGGAAGAGCTGTTCAACCTCCGCTTCCAGGCGGCGACCGGTCAGCTCGAGAACCACGGTCGGCTGAAGGCCGTCCGTAAGGACATCGCGCGGATCTACACCCTCATGCGTGAGCGCGAGCTGGGCATCGAGACGGTGGAGAGCGCCTGATGAGCGAGAGCAACGTGACTGAGACGAAGACCGACCGCGGTTTCCGCAAGACCCGTGAGGGTCTGGTCGTCAGCGACAAGATGGACAAGACCGTCGTCGTCGCTGTCGAGGACCGCGTGAAGCACGCGCTGTACGGCAAGGTCATCCGCCGTACGAACAAGCTCAAGGCGCACGACGAGCAGAACGCTGCCGGCGTCGGCGACCGCGTCCTCCTGATGGAGACGCGTCCGCTGTCGGCGACCAAGCGCTGGCGCATCGTCGAGATCCTCGAGAAGGCCAAGTAATTTCCGAGGGGATCTCCCCTCGGATCAGTTCCGCCAGGCTCGGCGGGGGCCGGCTCCCGTAAGGGATTCGCCCCCGCCGGGAACCGGCAGACAAACAGGAGATAGACGTGATCCAGCAGGAGTCGCGACTTCGGATCGCTGACAACACGGGTGCGAAGGAAATTCTCACCATCCGTGTTCTCGGTGGCTCGGGTCGCCGCTACGCGGGTATCGGTGACGTCATCGTCGCCACCGTCAAGGACGCGATCCCCGGTGGCAACGTGAAGAAGGGTGACGTCGTCAAGGCGGTCATCGTTCGCACCGTCAAGGAGCGCCGCCGTCCCGACGGCTCGTACATCCGCTTCGACGAGAACGCCGCCGTCATTCTGAAGAACGACGGCGACCCTCGCGGCACCCGTATCTTCGGCCCGGTGGGCCGTGAGCTGCGCGAGAAGAAGTTCATGAAGATCATCTCGCTCGCGCCGGAGGTGCTGTAAGCATGAAGATCAAGAAGGGCGACCTGGTTCAGGTCATCACCGGTAAGGACAAGGGCAAGCAGGGCAAGGTCATTGCCGCTTACCCGCGCGACGAGCGCGTCCTGGTCGAGGGTGTCAACCGGGTCAAGAAGCACACGAAGGCCGGCCCGACCGCCAGCGGTTCGCAGGCCGGCGGCATCGTGACCACCGAGGCCCCTGTCCACGTGAGCAACGTTCAGCTCGTCGTGGAGAAGGACGGCAACAAGGTCGTCACGCGTGTCGGTTTCCGCTTCGACGATGACGGCAACAAGATCCGCGTTGCCAAGCGGACGGGTGAGGACATCTGATGACGACCACCACCAGCCCGCGTCTGAAGACGAAGTACCGCGAGGAGATCGCGGCGAAGCTGCAGGAAGAGTTCTCGTACGAGAACGTCATGCAGACGCCCGGCCTCGTCAAGATCGTGGTCAACATGGGTGTCGGCGACGCCGCCCGTGACTCGAAGCTCATGGACGGTGCCGTCCGTGACCTGACCACCATCACGGGTCAGAAGCCGGCCATCACGAAGGCCCGGAAGTCCATCGCGCAGTTCAAGCTGCGCGAGGGTCAGCCGATCGGCTGCCACGTCACGCTCCGTGGCGACCGCATGTGGGAGTTCCTGGACCGCACCCTGTCGCTCGCGCTTCCGCGCATCCGCGACTTCCGTGGTCTGTCCCCCAAGCAGTTCGACGGCCGTGGCAACTACACCTTCGGTCTCACGGAGCAGGTCATGTTCCACGAGATCGACCAGGACAAGATCGACCGCGTCCGGGGTATGGACATCACCGTGGTCACCACGGCGACCAACGACGCTGAGGGCCGTGCCCTTCTCCGTCACCTCGGCTTCCCCTTCAAGGAGGCGTAAGCGAGATGGCGAAGAAGGCTCTTATTGCCAAGGCTGCTCGTAAGCCCAAGTTCGGTGTGCGCGGCTACACCCGCTGCCAGCGCTGCGGCCGTCCGCACTCCGTGTACCGCAAGTTCGGCCTGTGCCGCGTCTGCCTTCGTGAGATGGCTCACCGTGGCGAGCTGCCGGGCGTGACCAAGAGCTCCTGGTAATTCCCCCTGTCCTAAGGGACTTGGGAATTACCGGAGGCTCTCGGTAAGTATCTGGTCGGTAGGTGGCCCACCTCTCCATGGCTTAGGCTAGGAGGGTTGGGCGCCTGCCGCCCTGACCGACTTACTACGCCGTAGGTCCCCGCGCCGCACCCGTCCCGCCTCTGAGTGGGGAGAGGGATGGCGCAGATAGGAAACCACGGCGAGAGAGGCCGAAGGCCAATTCATGACCATGACTGATCCGATCGCGGACATGCTGACTCGTCTGCGTAACGCGAACTCGGCGTACCACGACTCCGTGGCGATGCCGCACAGCAAGATCAAGTCTCACATCGCGGAGATCCTCCAGCAGGAGGGCTTCATCACGGGCTGGAAGACCGAGGACGCCGAGGTCGGCAAGAACCTCGTCCTCGAGCTGAAGTTCGGCCCGAACCGTGAGCGCTCCATCGCGGGCATCAAGCGGATCTCCAAGCCCGGTCTCCGGGTTTACGCGAAGTCCACCAACCTGCCGAAGGTGCTCGGCGGCCTGGGCGTGGCGATCATCTCCACGTCGCACGGTCTGCTCACCGGCCAGCAGGCAGGCAAGAAGGGCGTAGGTGGGGAAGTCCTCGCCTACGTCTGGTAGTCGGGAACGGAGGAATAGCTAATGTCGCGTATTGGCAAGCTCCCCATCACGGTTCCCGCCGGCGTGGACGTCACCATCGACGGCCGGACGGTCTCGGTTAAGGGTCCCAAGGGCTCCCTTTCCCACACCGTCGTCGCGCCGATCGACATCGCTAAGGGTGAGGACGGCGTCCTGAACGTCACCCGCCCGAACGACGAGCGTCAGAACAAGGCCCTGCACGGCCTGTCCCGCACGCTGGTGGCGAACATGATCACCGGCGTGACCGCGGGTTACGTGAAGAAGCTCGAGATCAGCGGTGTCGGTTACCGCGTCCTCGCGAAGGGCTCCAACCTGGAGTTCTCGCTGGGTTACAGCCACCCGATCCTGGTCGAGGCCCCCGAGGGCATCACCTTCAAGGTGGAGTCCGCGACCAAGCTTTCGGTCGAGGGCATCGACAAGCAGAAGGTCGGCGAGGTTGCGGCCAACATCCGCAAGCTGCGCAAGCCCGACCCGTACAAGGCCAAGGGCGTCAAGTACGAGGGCGAAGTCATCCGGCGCAAGGTCGGAAAGGCAGGTAAGTAAGCCATGGCATACGGTGTGAAGATCGCCAAGGGCGACGCTTACAAGCGTGCCGCCAAGGCCCGCCGCCACATCCGCATCCGCAAGAACGTGTCGGGTACGGCGGAGCGTCCGCGCCTCGTCGTGACTCGCTCGAACCGCAACATCGTTGCTCAGGTCATCGACGACCTCAAGGGTCACACCCTTGCGTCGGCGTCGACCCTGGACGCGACGATCCGCGGTGGCGAGGCCGACAAGTCCGCGCAGGCCAAGCAGGTCGGCGCGCTCGTCGCCGAGCGTGCCAAGGCTGCGGGTGTCGAGGCCGTCGTGTTCGACCGCGGTGGCAACAAGTACGCCGGGCGCATTGCCGCTCTGGCGGACGCCGCCCGCGAAGCCGGGCTGAAGTTCTAAGCCCCGGTTCCGGAGCTAGCGGACGTAACAGAGAGAGGTAATTCCAATGGCTGGACCCCAGCGCCGCGGAAGCGGTGCCGGTGGCGGCGAGCGGCGGGACCGGAAGGGTCGCGACGGTGGCGCTGCCGCCGAGAAGACCGCATACGTTGAGCGCGTTGTCGCGATCAACCGTGTCGCCAAGGTTGTCAAGGGTGGTCGCCGCTTCAGCTTCACCGCGCTGGTCGTGGTGGGCGACGGTGACGGCACCGTAGGTGTCGGATACGGCAAGGCCAAGGAAGTTCCCGCGGCCATCGCCAAGGGCGTTGAAGAGGCCAAGAAGAACTTCTTCAAGGTTCCGCGTATCCAGGGCACCATCCCGCACCCGATCACGGGCGAGAAGGCCGCGGGCGTCGTCCTGCTCAAGCCTGCTTCCCCCGGTACCGGTGTTATCGCCGGTGGCCCGGTGCGTGCCGTGCTCGAGTGCGCGGGCGTGCACGACATCCTGTCGAAGTCGCTCGGTTCGTCGAACGCGATCAACATCGTGCACGCGACCGTGGCGGCCCTCAAGGGCCTGCAGCGTCCCGAGGAGATCGCGGCTCGCCGTGGTCTGCCCCTCGAGGACGTGGCCCCCGCGGCTCTGCTGCGTGCACGTGCCGGGGCGGGTGCGTAATGGCTCGCCTCAAGGTCACGCAGACGAAGTCGTACATCGGCAGCAAGCAGAACCACCGCGACACGCTGCGTTCGCTTGGCCTCAAGCGGGTCAACGACGTGGTCGTCAAGGAAGACCGCCCCGAGTTCCGCGGAATGGTGCACACCGTCCGCCACCTCGTGACGGTTGAGGAGGTCGACTGACATGGCGGAGCAGAACCCGCTGAAGGTCCACAACCTCCGGCCCGCCCCGGGCGCCAAGACCGCCAAGACCCGTGTGGGTCGTGGTGAGGCGTCCAAGGGTAAGACCGCTGGTCGTGGTACCAAGGGCACCAAGGCCCGTTACCAGGTTCCGGAGCGCTTCGAGGGTGGGCAGATGCCCCTCCACATGCGCCTCCCGAAGCTCAAGGGCTTCAAGAACCCGTTCAAGACCGAGTTCCAGGTCGTGAACCTCGACAAGCTGAGCGCGCTGTTCCCCGAGGGTGGCGAGGTCACCGTCGAGGCCCTCGTGGCCAAGGGTGCGGTTCGCAAGAACAGCCTCGTCAAGGTCCTCGGCCAGGGTGAGGTCACCGTGGCGCTGCAGGTGACGGTTGACGCCGTCTCCGGCTCCGCCAAGGAGAAGATCACCGCCGCCGGCGGTACTGTCACCGAGCTCGTCTGAATTCTTCAGGCCACTCGATGACTTGAGCGATTCCCAGCCGGGGATGCCCCACAAAAGGGGCATCCCCGGTTGGTCGTTCCAAGGGGGGCACGGTCGCCGGTAAGGTGGCGTGCACTGTCTAAGCTCCGTGCGGTCTGCCCGTGCGGTTTTTCTGACTGATACGTATTCGTCGATCCTCAGACCACTACCTCTGACGCACGCGCGCGGGGGTCGCAGGAGGCACCGTGCTCACCGCGTTCGCCCGGGCGTTCAAGACGCCCGACCTGCGCAAGAAGCTGCTCTTCACTCTCGGCATCATCGTGATCTACCGGCTCGGAACGCACATTCCGATCCCGGGCGTGAGCTACAAGAACGTCCAGGTATGTATGGACCAGGCCAACTCCAACCAGGGGTTGTTCGGTCTGGTCAACATGATGAGTGGCGGGGCGCTGCTGCAGATCACGATCTTCGCGCTCGGCATCATGCCGTACATCACGGCGAGCATCATCCTGCAGCTGCTGACCGTCGTGATCCCGCGGCTCGAGGCGCTGAAGAAGGAGGGCCAGGCCGGCACGGCGAAGATCACGCAGTACACGCGTTATCTCACCGTCGCGCTCGCGATCCTCCAGGGCACCGGCCTCGTGGCGACCGCACGCACGGGCTCGCTGTTCTCCGGCTGCCCCGTCGCCACCGAGATCGTGCCGGACCAGTCGATCTTCGTGACCATCACCATGGTGATCACGATGACCGCGGGCACGGCCTGTGTCATGTGGCTCGGTGAGCTCATCACCGACCGCGGCATCGGCAACGGCATGTCGATCCTGATGTTCATCTCGATCGCCGCGACCTTCCCGAGCGCCCTGTGGGCGATCAAGAGTCAGGGCTCGCTGGCCGGTGGCTGGATCGAGTTCGGCACGGTCATCGCGGTCGGTCTTGTCATGGTCGGTCTGGTCGTCTTCGTGGAGCAGGCTCAGCGCCGCATTCCCGTCCAGTACGCGAAGCGCATGATCGGTCGCCGGTCCTACGGCGGTACTTCGACGTACATTCCGCTGAAGGTCAATCAGGCGGGCATCATCCCTGTGATCTTCGCCTCTTCGCTGCTCTATATCCCCGCTCTCGTCGCCCAGTTCGCGGGTGGCAACTCCGGGTGGAAGCAGTGGATCGAGGCGAACCTGACCAAGGGCGACCACCCGATTTACATCGCGACGTACTTCTTGTTGATCGTGTTCTTCGCCTTCTTCTACGTGGCTATCTCGTTCAACCCCGAGGAAGTCGCGGACAACATGAAGAAGTATGGTGGCTTCATCCCGGGCATCCGGGCTGGCCGTCCGACCGCTGAGTACTTGAGCTACGTACTCAACCGGATCACGTGGCCGGGCTCGCTGTATCTGGGTCTGATCGCTCTCGTACCGACGATGGCGTTGGTGGGCTTCGGCGCGAACCAGAACTTCCCGTTCGGCGGGACAAGCATCCTGATCATCGTGGGTGTGGGTCTGGAGACCGTGAAGCAGATCGAGAGCCAGCTCCAGCAGCGCAATTACGAAGGGTTCCTCCGCTGATGCGAATCGTCCTCGTCGGGCCGCCCGGTGCGGGCAAGGGAACGCAGGCCGCGTTCCTCGCCAAGAACCTGAAGATCCCGCACATCTCCACGGGCGACCTCTTCCGCGCCAACATCAGCCAGGGCACGGAGCTGGGCAAGCAGGCGAAGGCGTTCATGGACGCCGGCAACCTCGTACCCGACGAGGTCACCATCGGCATGGCCCACGACCGCATGACGCAGCCGGACGCCGAGAACGGCTTCCTGCTCGACGGCTTCCCGCGGAACGTGTCGCAGGCCGAGGCCCTGGACGAGTCGCTGAAGGCGGACGGCCAGAGGCTCGACGCGGTGCTCGACCTCGAGGTCCCCGAGGACGAGGTGGTCAAGCGCATCGCCGGCCGCCGCATCTGCCGGAACGATTCCAGCCACGTTTTCCACGTGACGTACAGCAAGCCGAAGGCCGAGGGCGTCTGCGACGTCTGCGGCGGCGAGCTCTACCAGCGCGGTGACGACAAGGAAGAGACCGTGCGCAAGCGTCTCGACGTGTACCACCGTGAGACCGAGCCGATCATCGACCACTACAAGGCCCAGGGCCTCGTCGTGACGATCTCGGCGCTCGGCAAGGTGGACGAGGTCACCAAGCGCGCGATGGACGCGCTCAAGGGCGACAAGTAGCCAGTACGCTGTCTCGGCCGCGGTGCCCCTCGGGGGACCGCGGCCGTAGTGTTGTGTACGTAGCGGTTACGTACGTGGCCGGTTGTCGGACGGATGACGGAGAGCGGAAGCCCCATGGTGCAGAT
Organism: Streptomyces sp. NPDC054872; assembly: GCF_053610705.1. Lineage (NCBI taxonomy): Bacteria > Bacillati > Actinomycetota > Actinomycetes > Kitasatosporales > Streptomycetaceae > Streptomyces > Streptomyces sp. NPDC054872. The sequence continues at coordinate 240,403 of NZ_JBSGYY010000012.1, forward strand.
CAAGACCCCCGAGCAGATCGCGAAGATGCGTGAGGCGGGCCTTGTGGTCGCTGCCATCCACGCCGCGACACGTGAGGCGGCGGTGCCGGGTGCCACCACGAAGGACTTGGACGACGTCGCCCGCAAGGTGATCGCCGAGCACGGCGCGAAGTCCAACTTCCTCGGGTACGGCGGCTTTCCGGCGACGATCTGCACCTCGGTCAACGAGGTCGTCGTGCACGGCATCCCGGACGACAAGACCGTCCTGAAGGACGGCGACATCATCTCCATCGACGCCGGCGCGATCATCGAGGGCTGGCACGGCGACGCCGCCTACACCGCGTTCGTGGGCACCGGTCACTCCCCGGAGCTGATCGAGCTCTCCCGGGTGACCGAGGAGTCGATGTGGGCGGGCCTTGCCGCCATGAAGCAGGGCAACCGGCTCGTGGACATCTCCCGCGCGGTCGAGACGTACATCCGCCGCCAGCCGAAGCCCGGCGGCGGCAAGTACGGGATCGTCGAGGACTACGGCGGCCACGGCATCGGCACCGAGATGCACATGGACCCGCACGTCCTGAACTACGTCGAGCGCCGCCGCGGCAAGGGCCCCAAGCTGGTCCCCGGCCTCTGCCTGGCCATCGAGCCCATGGTCTCCCTCGGAACGCCCCGCACGGAGGTCCTGGAGGACGACTGGACGGTCATCACGACGGACGGCACGTGGTCCTCGCACTGGGAGCACACGATCGCTCTCACGGAGGAAGGGCCGCTGGTCCTCACGTCTCCGGACTGCGGCAAGGCGAAGCTGGCGGAGTACGGGGTTACGACGGCGCCGGACCCGCTGGGGTAGGACCCCGGCCGCTTAAGGATCTTGTCTGTGGGGCATTCTTCCTCGATTCGTCTTTCCGGGGTGCCTGACGTAGACTGACTCGTCGGCTCTCGTGCATCCGTGTGCCTGCTTGCGGGGATACGGAAGTACGCGGTCGATCAAGGTAGTCGATTCGAAGGGCAAAGCGTGGCCAAGAAGCAAGGTGCCATCGAGATCGAGGGCACTGTCGTTGAGTCTCTTCCGAACGCCATGTTCAAGGTTGAGCTCCAGAACGGCCACCAGGTCCTGGCACACATCAGCGGCAAGATGCGCATGCACTACATCCGCATCCTCCCTGACGACCGGGTCGTGGTGGAGCTGTCTCCGTACGACCTGACGCGTGGCCGGATCGTCTACCGGTACAAGTAGATCTTGCCCGCACCCCATTCACGTGGGGTGATGGCACTGACCCGGAGAACCTCACCCAATGAAGGTCAAGCCGAGCGTCAAGAAGATCTGCGACAAGTGCAGGGTGATCCGCCGTCACGGCCGGGTCATGATCATCTGCGACAACCCGCGCCACAAGCAGCGCCAGGGCTGACGCACGACTGCAGTTCGCAGATTTTCGCGCGACGCACGTAAAGCACATGTGCAGGACCCGTCCCTCTTCAGTGATGGAGGGCGACACCCCCGGTCGGAGGCCGGGGACCCAGGATGTACCTCGTACGGCACCTGGGAACGGTCCTGCTGAAGACCTCCGAAAATCAACAGGAGCCTTGAATGGCACGCCTTGAAGGTGTTGACCTCCCGCGCGAAAAGCGTGTCGAGGTCGCCCTCACGTACGTGTTCGGCATTGGCCGCACGCTGTCCCAGCAGACGCTGGACGCCACCGGTGTGGACCGCAACACCCGTGTTCGTGATCTGTCCGAAGAGGACCTGATCAAGATCCGCGAGTACGTGGACGCCAACATCCAGACGGAGGGTGACCTCCGCCGCGAGATCCAGGCCGACATCCGCCGCAAGGTCGAGATCGGTTGCTACCAGGGTCTTCGTCACCGTCGTGGCCTGCCCGTCCGCGGTCAGCGCACCAGCACGAACGCTCGTACCCGTAAGGGCCCGCGTCGCGCCATCGCCGGTAAGAAGAAGCCGGGCAAGAAGTAGTCCTCGCTCAGCGGTCTATCGACAGCTGTCGCTGCAGGACCGACCACCTCCCGTAGGAGTAATAGATGCCCCCCAAGGGTCGTCAGGGCGCTGCCAAGAAGGTGCGCCGCAAGGAAAAGAAGAACGTCGCTCATGGGCACGCCCACATCAAGAGCACGTTCAACAACACCATCGTCTCGATCACGGACCCCACGGGCAACGTGATCAGCTGGGCCTCCGCCGGCCACGTCGGCTTCAAGGGCTCGCGCAAGTCGACTCCGTTCGCCGCGCAGATGGCCGCCGAGTCGGCCGCGCGTCGCGCCCAGGAGCACGGCATGCGCAAGGTTGACGTCTTCGTCAAGGGTCCGGGTTCCGGTCGCGAGACCGCCATCCGTTCGCTGCAGGCGACCGGCCTCGAGGTCGGCTCGATCCAGGACGTCACGCCGACGCCGCACAACGGCTGCCGTCCCCCCAAGCGTCGCCGCGTCTGACGCACGTCGCTTGATCCAGGGATTTTCGGGCGGTGCGGCTCCTCGGAGCCGTACCGCCCGTACCCTTGTAACTGTATGAACATTGGGCTGCCGCCCAGTGGCAAGGACATCAAATAGTGGGTGTCCCTGACTGAAGGAAACACTTCATGCTGATCGCTCAGCGTCCCTCGTTGACCGAAGAGGTCGTCGACGAATTCCGCTCCCGGTTCGTGATCGAGCCGCTGGAGCCGGGCTTC
>NZ_JBSGYY010000013.1:0-146849 GCF_053610705.1 Streptomyces sp. NPDC054872
CTGGACCGTGTTGCGCTCGCGGCCGCACTGCGTGACGTGATCGCCCGCCACGAGAGTCTGCGCACCGTTTTCCCCGAGGGCACCGACGGCACCCCGTTCCAGCACCTCCTGGACGCCGACGACGCATGCCCGTCGCTGATGGCCGTGCCGGTGCCCGAGGCGGAGCTGGCCGAGGCGGTGGCCACCGAGACGTCGCGCGGTTTCGACCTGACGTCCGAACCTCCGCTTAGTGCCTGTCTGTTCGCAGTGGGCGGCGCCCACGTCCTCGTCGTGGTGCTGCATCACATCGCGGGCGACGGCTGGTCCCTGGCGCCGCTGGCGCGCGATCTGACCGAGGCATATGGGGCGCGGACGGCTGGCAGTGCCCCACAGTGGGCGCCGCTGCCGGTGCAGTACGCCGACTATGCGCTGTGGCAGCGGGAGCTGCTGGGCGACGAGTCCGACCCCGAGAGCCTGCTGAGCCGACAGCTCGCCTACTGGAGAACCCAACTGGGCGATCTACCGGAACAGTTGCATCTGCCCACCGACCGGAGCAGACCCACGGCGTCCACGTTCCGGGGTGACCTCGTAGAGTTCGCCCTCGACGCGGAGCTGCACGGGCGGCTCGTGGGGCTGGCCCGGGAGTCGGGTGCGAGTGTGTTCATGGTGGTGCAGGCGGCGTTCGCCGCGCTGCTCTCGCGGCTCGGTGCGGGCACGGACATCCCCATCGGATCCCCGGTGGCGGGCCGTACGGACGAGGCGCTCGACGACCTGGTCGGCTTCTTCATCAACACGCTCGTGCTGCGCACCGACCTGTCCGGCGACCCCACCTTCCGCGAGCTGGTGGAACGGGTCCGCGAGACGGACCTGGCGGCCTATGCGCACCAGGACGTGCCCTTCGAGCACCTCGTCGAGGTCGTCAATCCCACCCGGTCGACCTCGCGGCACCCGCTGTTCCAGGTCATGCTGACCCTCCAGAACAACGCCCGGGCCGACATGCGGCTGTCCGACCTCACGCTGGAGCAGGAGGGCACGCCCGCCGAGACGGCGAAGTTCGACCTGTCGCTGAGCATGCACGAGACGCAGGACGCGGACGGCGGGGCGGCTGGGCTCAACGGCGCCTTCGAGTTCGCGGTCGACCTGTTCGACCGGGCGACGGTCGAGGGGATCGCCGAGCGCTTCGGGCGTCTGCTGTCGGCCGCGATCGCCGAGCCCGACCGGCCGGTCGGTGATCTGGAGATCCTGTCCCCGCAGGAGTACAAGGACCTGCTGACCGGCTGGCAAGGTGCCCGCGAGGACGTCGTCGAACGGACACTCGTCGACCTCTTCGAGGAGCAGGCCGCCCGAACACCCGACACAACCGCCGTACATTTCAAGGGAGTTGACCTCAGCTACGCGCAGCTGAACGCGCGGGCCAACCGCCTGGCCCGGTACCTCATCGGGCGGGGCGCGGGGCCCGAGGACACGGTGGCCCTGGTGCTGCCGCGCTCAGCGGACGCCCTCGTGGCGATGCTGGCGGTCCTGAAGTCGGGGGCAGCCTACCTGCCCGTCGACCCGCGGTACCCGGCCGAGCGCATCGCCCACATGCTGACGGACGCCCGGCCCGCGGTGGTCCTGACCGTCGAGGCGGAGCGGGACCGCGTGCCGCGCGCCGCGCTGGTGCTGGAGGACCTGGCCGCGGCGCTCGCCCACGAGCCGGAGACGGAGGTGACGGACGCCCACCGGCCCCGTCCCCTCCGGCCCGCCCACCCCGCGTACGTCATCTACACCTCGGGTTCGACGGGTCAGCCGAAGGGCGTCACAGTCACTCACGCGGCCGTCGCCGGTCATCTGCGCTGGATGGCCGGGGAGTACCCGCTGGACGGCACGGACCGTGTGCTCGTGCGGACCGCGTTCAGCTTCGACGCGGCCGTGTGGGAGACCTGGCTGCCGCTCGTGACCGGGGCCGCCGCGCACGTCGTGTCCGACGACGTAGCTACGGATGCTCACCAGTTGGCCGACCACATCAGTGACAACGGCATCACCGTCGTCCAGGTCGTGCCCTCCCTATTGTCCGAACTATGCGCCGCTGCCGTCGCGGCGGGCGCAACGACCGTGCTGCGACGGCTCTTCGTGGGCGGTGAACCGCTGCCCGCCTCCCTGGCGGAACTCGCCCAGGAGACCTGGCACGTACCGTGCGTCAACCTGTACGGGCCCACAGAGTCCACCGTCCAGGTCACCCACTACGAGGCACGGCTCAGCGCCCTGGGCTCCGACGGCCGCGACGACGCGTATCTGCCGGTGGGGCGGCCCGTGCGCAACGTTCACGCGTATATCCTCGACGACCGGCTGAGGCCGGTGCCCGTGGGCGTCCCCGGCGAGCTTTACCTCACTGGGGACCAGCTGGCGCGCGGATACGCGGGCCGCCCCGGCCTGACGTCCGAGCGGTTCGTGGCCGACCCGTTCGGACCTCCGGGCGCCCGCATGTACCGCACCGGCGACCTCATGCGTCGGCGCCGCGAGGGCGACCTGGAGTTCCTGGGGCGCGTCGACGAACAGGTCAAGCTACGCGGCTTCCGCGTCGAACTCGGCGAAGTCGAGGCGGTGCTGATGGCCCAGTGGCAGGTCGCCCGCGCCGCCGCGGTGGTCCGCGAGGACCGACCTGGCGACCGGCGTCTCGTCGCGTACGTCGTGCCCGCCGACGGCAACCCGCTCGACCTCGACGAGCTGCGGGGCCGCCTCGCCTCGGCGCTGCCGGACTTCATGGTGCCCACGGCTCTGGTGGCCTTGGATACCTTCCCGCTCACCCCGAACGGAAAGCTCGACCGGCGGGCTCTGCCCGCCGTCGAGCTGCGGGGCGGCGCGGGGCGCGCCCCGCGCAACCCCCAGGAAGAGGCCCTGTGCGGCCTGTTCGCCGAGGTGCTCGGCGTGACCGGGGTCGGGATCGACGACAGCTTCTTCGATCTCGGGGGCCACTCGCTGCTTGCCATCCGGCTGCTCACCCGCATCAGAACGGTGTTCGGCGTGCGGGTGTCGCTCCGCGCGCTGTTCGAGGCGCCCACGGTCGCGCGGCTCGTCCAGCGGTTCGACGGCGACGACATGGGCGACGGCTTGGCGGTGCTGATGCCGATGCGTGCCGACGGCAGCCGACCGCCGCTGTTCTGCGTCCACCCCGCTAGCGGCCTGAGCTGGGCCTACGTAGGCATGCTCCAGCACCTCGGTCCCGACCAGCCGGTGTACGGACTCCAGGCGCGCGGCATCGCCGAGGAACAGCGGTTGCCGGTCTCCCTGGAGGAGATGGCCGCGGACTACGCGGAGCAAATCCGCAAGGTCCAGCCCGAGGGGCCGTACCACCTCCTCGGCTGGTCCTTCGGGGCGCTCGCCGCGTACGCCGTCGCGACGGCGCTCCAGGACCAGGGCGAGAACGTGGCGTACCTGGGTCTGCTCGACGGCTATCCGCGCTCCGACATGGCGGAGGGGCCGGATGAACCCCCGAGGGTGAACGAGGCGGACGGTCCCGCCGATGCGGACGAGTGGGACGGGCTGGACGAGGTGAGCATCCTGCGGGGCCTCCTGCACGACATGGGCGTCGACGACGACCTGCGCGACGACATGGTGCCCCCGCTCACTAAGGCCGCGGAGCTGCTGCGCCGCCAGGGAGGCGCGCTCGCCGGCCTCGACGAGAAGACGCTCGCCCGGGTCGCGGCCGTCTGCGCCAACGGCATGCGTGTCTCCGCCCGATACCGGCCCGCGACCTTCCGCGGCGACATGGAGTTCTTCACGGCGGCCCGGGGCCGCTCCGACGGGCTCGACGCTCTGGCCCTCTGGGGCCCGTACGTGGAGGGACACATCACCGACCACTCCGTGGACTGCACGCATCTCGACATGGTCACGTCGGGCCCGCTCAAGCAGATCTCCGGCACGGTGGCGGCGAGGCTCAATGAACTCGTCGACGACGCCCGGCCGTCGACCGGGAACGAGAGCGGGACTGAGAACGGAGCGAGCCGGTGACGCCCTCCACTCGACGGCACAAGCCGCGCCGCGGCGACGCGCCCAGCACGTCCGCTGCCCCTGGCAGGCCGATACGTCGCCTCCTCCACTGCTGCCGCCGCTATCCCCTCACCGTCGCCCTCACTCTCGCCGCCACCGTGGCCGCCATCGCGGCCGCGGCGGCCGTGCCGCTGATCTCCCGGGCCATCGTCGACCGGGTGATCCTCGCGGACGAACTCCCCCTGCTGGCCTGCCTGACGGTTCTGTTGCTGGCCGGTCTCGCGCGCTTCGGTGCCGGAGCCGCTCAGCGGTGTCTCGCGGCGCGGCTGTCCTGCGACGTCCAGCACGACCTGCGGGTGCGTACGTTCACCGCGCTCTCCCGTCTGGACGGCGTGGGCCAGGACTCCCTACAGACGGGCCAGGTCATCAGCCGGTCGATTTTCGACCTGGGGATGGCACAGGGGCTCCTCGCGATGCTGCCCACCATTCTCGGCAGCGTCCTGCTCCTCATCGTGTCCCTCGCCGTCATGCTGACGCTGTCGCCGCTGCTCTCTCTGGTCATGCTGCTCGTCCTACCGCCTCTGCTCTACACAGCCCGGCACAGCAGCCGACGCCTGTACCCGGCCACCCTGGAGGCGAGGCAGCGCGAGGCCGCCGTCGCCTCGGCCGTTGACAACGCGGTCGTCGGCGTCCGCGTGGTCAAGGGCTTCGGACAGGAGGACCGCGAGCTGCGCAGGCTCAGTGGCGTCGCGAACGCCCTGTTCACCGCGCGCCAGCGCGTCGTACGCCTCAACGCGCTGTACGGCTCGACCCTGCAGACTCTGCCGCTCCTCGGCCAGGTCGGCATCCTCGCCACCGGCGGCTGGATGGCCTCGCGTGGCGACATCTCCCTCGGCACGTTCGTCGCGTTCTCGACGTATGTGGCCCAGATCGTCTCGCCCCTGCGCGGCCTCGCCACCGTGGTCACGAGCCTCCACCAGGCGCGGGCCAGCGTCGTTCGGGTCTTCGAGCTGATCGACATCCGCCCCGGTGTCACGGACCGCCCCGGCGCGCGCCGCCTGCCGCCGGGCCCCCTCAGCATCGAGCTGAACGACGTGACGTTCGGCTACGAAGGACACGAGACGCCGCACCAAGACCACCGGTACGACGGACACGGCACGCCCCACCCGTACCCCCGCCCCGTCCTGAACGGCCTCACCCTCACCGTTCGGCCGGGCGAGACCCTCGCCCTGGTCGGGGTGCCGGGTACCGGCAAATCCACGGTCTCGCTGCTGCTGCCCCGGTTCTACGACGTGCGAGGCGGATCCGTACGCGTGGGGGACACCGACGTGCGCGACCTGACCCTCGACTCGCTGCGGTCCGCCATCGGACTGGTCCCGGAGCACAGCTTCCTGTTCTCCGGGACCGTGCGCGAGAACATCGCCTACGGCCGCCCCGGCGCCACGGACGCCCAGATCACGGCGGCTGCCGCGGCGGCCGGCGCCGACGGTTTCATCCGTGGGCTGCCCCAAAGCTACGACACCACCGTCGGCGAACGCGGCTTCACCCTCTCCGGCGGTCAGCGCCAGCGCGTCGCCCTGGCCCGTGCCCTGATCACCAACCCCCGCATCCTCCTCCTCGACGATGCCACCTCGGCCGTCGACCCCCGCACCGAGGAGGCGATCCACGGCACGCTCCGCGAGGTCATGCGCGGCCGGACCACCCTGCTCGTCGCCCGCCGCCGCTCCACGCTCTGGCTCGCCGACCGCATCGCGCTCCTCGCGGACGGCCAGGTCACCGAGACCGGCACACACGATGAATTGATGGCGCGCTCGGCGGCCTACCGGAACCTGTTCGCGTCCACCACGGCCGACCCGAACGACGGATCCCATGACGCGGCAGACCAGGCCTCCTCCCCGTACGAGGAGTCGTACTCACCCGACGCGGACCCCGCCCTCGTTCCACGGGCGGCCCTGGCGGTGGACACCCCGGCCCCGCTCGAACTCGCCACCCTCACCCCCACCGCCACCGCTCCCGCCCCCGAAGCGGAACCCGGCTTCGGCCTGGGCGCACTGTTGCGGCCCTTCCGCCGCGCGCTCGTCCTGAGCGCGGTGTTCGTCCTACTCGAAGCCCTGGTGAGCGTGTTCGTACCGCTGCTCATTCGCACGGGCATCGACGACGGCATTCAACAGGCCGCGTCCAACGTGGTGTTGGCCACCTCGGCGGCCGCGGTCGCCATCGTGCTCATCGGCTGGGCGGTCAGTATGGTCCAGATCCGGACGAATGGCCTTCTGGGGGAGCGGCTGCGCTATGTGCTGCGCCTGCGCGGATTCGCCCATCTGCAGCGCCTCGACCTCGCGTACTACGAGCGCGAGCTGTCTGGCCGGATCATGACCCGGATGACCGCGGACGTGGAGTCGGTCGCGGCGTTCGCCCAGACCGGCTTCGCCACGGCGGCCGTCAGCCTGATCTCTACGCTCACCGTGCTCACCGTGCTGCTCGTCCTGGACTGGAGGCTCGGCCTGGTGGTGTGCGCGGGGCTGCCGGTCCTGGCCGTCGCGACGGCGCTGTTTCGGTGGACGGCCGCGGGGGCGTACGGCGCCGCCCGCGACACGTCCGGCGCGGTCAACGCGGAGTTGCAGGAGCACGTCGCGGGGCTGCGCATCGCCCAAGCGTTCCGGCAGACCGGGCGCGGCGCCGAACGGTTCGCGGGCAAGAGTGCCGCTTACCGCGCGGCCCGGCTGCGCGCTCAGCGGTACGCGGCGGGCTACTTCGGCTTCGTGGAGCTCCTGCCTGGCGCGGCCGCCGCGTGTGTCCTGGCCCTCGGCGCGGACCGGGCCCGGGACGGCGGCCTGACCATGGGTTTGCTCGTGGTGTTTCTCCTCTATGTGGACGTCCTGTTCTCCTCGGTCCTCCAGCTCTCCCAGGTCTTCGACGGATACCAGCAGGCATCCGTGGGTCTCAGCCGCATCCTGGACCTCTTCGGCACCCCGACGGGCACCCCCAGGGCCGAAAACCCACTGCCGGTCGACCACTTGAAGGGGATGATCGAGTTCGAGGACGTCCGCTTCCGTTACCCTGGCGCGACCCACGACGCGGTGGCCGGGGTGCACCTGAGCGTCCCGGCGGGCCGCACGGTGGCCATCGTCGGCGAGACCGGCGCGGGCAAGTCGACCCTGGTGAAGCTGGTCGGCCGGTTCTACGACGTCACCGCAGGCACCGTTCGCGTGGACGGCCACGACCTGCGCACGCTCGAACTCGTGGACTACCGACGGCGCCTCGGTGTCGTGCCACAGGAGACGCACCTGTCGGGCGGCACGGTCCACGACGCCATCGCCTACGGCCGTCCCGGCGCGACCGAGGCCGAGGTGGAGACGGCGTCCCGCGCGGTCGGCGCCCACGACCTGCTCTCCCGTCTGCCCGGCGGCTACGGACACCCGGTAGGCGAGGGCGGCCGCAACCTCTCCGCCGGCCAGAGCCAACTCATAGCCTTGGCCCGAACCCAGCTGGTCGACCCGGACATCCTGCTCCTGGACGAGGCGACCTCGGCCCTGGACCCCGCGACGGAGGCGACAGTCTCGGCAGCGGTGGCCCGCCTTACGGAGAACCGCACCTCTCTGATCGTCGCCCACCGCCTCACGACGGCGTCCCGAGCCGACCACATCGTGGTCCTGGCAAACGGCACGGTGGCGGAAGAGGGCACGCACGCGGAACTCCTTTCCCGCGACGGCACCTACGCCCACCAGTGGCGCGCGACACTGCCCGAGGGCGACCGCGAGAAACTGGCGACAGATCTGTGACATGTAGGCGCACACACAACTATGAGGTGATCGGGTGCCGGGAAGGGCACCCACTGCTGCGGCCGTTGCGCAGCGGGCAGCTTCGGGTCAAGGGGGTGGAGGTTCAAATCCTGTCGTCCGGACAGTGATGTCGGCTTGTTTGTGCGGCTCAGGTCGAGTGGATCTACGCGAATGAGGAAGCGCTCGATTCTCCTTGCCGGCGGCGTACCAGCCGTATGCACCCTCGGTTTCCAGGGTGCAGCATCCGCAGCCCCGACCGGAGCCACCGGCCGGCCGACGGGCTGCACGTAGCAGATCAACTATGACAACGGCGCGATGGCCCGCTGCAGCAACAGCAATGGTGGCCACTGCAAGGCCACCGGCATCTGCACCCGTCTGGACGGCGGCGGCCTCATAACCATCGACGCCGTCAAGTGGAACACCAGTGCGGACGGTTGGTCGACGTCTACCGCCCGACACTGACACGTTCAAATCCGCCGGGATCGTCACTAAGACGTCCTGACCAACCCAGTGGCACGACGTCCTTGTCGGAATGTCGGCAGTGGAACTTGTCTGTTGCCGGGGGCGAGATGGGTCGGTCCCGAAGCCGACGACAGCCTCGGGACCACCCGCATGGCCCGGTCCCCCACGGCACGGGCCAGAGAGGGCCCCGCAGTCACTGCCGCAGCCTCTCGACAGCAATGAGAACAGACGGATGGCATGATCGGACCTCTTGGTGCGTGGCGTAATTACGCTGCAGACAAAAGCGCTGTCCAGGGTTTCCAGTTCGAACCGCGTCATGAGCTGAACAGAATCAGCAGGATGCGGCTGAGGGAATCACCGTCTTCACTGCCTTTCCGCAACCCACAGAGTCTGTCGTTACGGCGCCCTCGAACACGAGGGCGCTCACGAGCCAATTGGCGGCCCGGGTCTCGGACGGGTGCGGCACGGTCGCCGGAGCAAGCACCCAGGTGTCGCCGACAGCCCAGTGCCACGAGGGCAAGGGTGAACCATAAGGCCACATGAAATCAGACGGGCCGGGGTGGCGCTTCGTTTTCCTCATCCGCGGCATCGGCGCCAATCTCGCGACCTGCGGACAATGCATTTCCGCGTCTCATGCGCGGCCCTCACCCCCAATCCACATACGGCACATATGGGTTTTGCTTGGAAATGGAAAGAGGTGTGCATTATAGACGCGAACATCGCGTCACCGAGTCTCGCCTTACTGAGTGGCGTGAATACGCCAGATGCTTGCGGGTGCCCACTTGGTGTGGCAGGTTTCGATGCCCGGCGCTGCGGGGATTGCCTGAAAAGCATCGCCAGTCAGAAATGCACCGGAATCAAACGGAATCATAGTGAGTGGGGATGAAATGTTTTCGTACCGAAGAGGAATGGTCGGGCTGCTGACGGCGGCCCTTGGCCTCACTGTACTGGCGGGACTTCCGAGTGCCGCCGCCGCGGACAGCAGCCCGGCCGCTCCGGCCGCCAGTGCTTCGCCGCAGGCGTATGTTGTCTGGCTCGAGGCCAAGGCAGCCGCCGGCGACACTGAAGCCACTGAATTCTCTAACAAGTTCAAGGCACTCTCCGCCGAGAACCAGGAAAAGTACCTCGGGTACATAAACGATCGGAAGTATTTCGACGTATTCGCCGACGCGGTCGAGGGCGAGGGGGCCGCCCGGACTGTAATGGCTGACGGTGACGTCGTCATCAAGCGCGGCGGTGACTCCGGCTCCACGCCCGCACGGGCCACAGACAGGTGGGCAACGCACTGGGTCACGGTGAGCTATCTTGGCCTTCAGGCCACAAAGGTCACGGTGAAGACCTCATACCAGACCAGTGGGACGAACACCACGAAGGTCTACCCCGGCTCCGCATGGCACACGAATTATATTGCGGGCACCGATCTGGATCACGGTGTGGTCGATGAATGGATCTCGTCGGAACCTGCAGACAACGCACACTCCGAGACGATCTGGACTTTCGAGTGGTGGACGGGCATCGAAGACACAGGCCGCCATCGCGTTTGGGCCGATTACAGCGGCTTCAAGGGCGGATACCTGAAGACGTGACACCCATCTAAGCGCACCATGCTCTAACTTGATATTTAACCTGTGGCGTCAAATGGTCCGTCGAACTTGATCACCTGGTTCGGTAACTTCCGGACACTAAGGCGGCCTTCGTCTGCACATGTTCTCCGACCAAGGAGCACACACATTCAGGCGAAGGCCGTGAGAATGAGTTTGCCTGCATCACGACGCCCGGTGAGAACCGTTGGCACAACTGTCATGCTTCCGGGGCGAGTTCTATGCCTGACCGCCCGTTCGGATGCCCTGTTCGAGCTGGCTGATGCTGTTCTGCGCGGCGATGAGCCGGTGAGGTCGCTGGCCGAACTGTCGCTGGTGGGTGAACACTGCCGCAGCTGGGGAGGGCTCTACGCAGCCATGGCCCGCGGGCGCCTCGGATGGCCCCAGGCTGCGGCGGGCGCTGGCCGAAGTGCCCCTTCTGCGGGCCAGCGACGGCCGGATGGTCCTGGCGATCGATGTCACGTGCTGGCTGCGGCCCGACGCCCACCCTCACCCGAGCGAATCCTGTGTTACACCTACGGCCGGGGAAAGGACCACCACATCCCCGTCCCCGGCTGGCCCTACTCGATCATCAGCGCGCTCGAGCCGGGACGCAGCTCATGGACCGCGCCGCCGGACGCACTGCGCTGGCACCCGGCGAGGACACCGCGACCGTCACGGCCCGGCAACTGCCCGATCTGCTCCAGCGACTCATCGCAGCAACAGCAGTGGCAGGCGGGCGACCCCTACATCCTCGTCGAACCGCGAACGCCGGATACGACCCACCCCGCCTCGGCTTCCTCCTGGCTGACCTGCCGGTCCAGGTGCTGGCCAGGATGCGGTCCGACTGTGTCTGCGCAGAGCTGTCACGCCACGGCTCCCGCACACCCAGGACCCACCTCCCCGGCACGGCGGAGAGTTCGTCGTCGGGCAGCCCGACACCTGGAACACCCCGGACACCGAAACCGTCACCGAAACCCGCCTCTACGGCACCGCCAGGGCACCCCAAGCGGATCCAGCACTGCTCTTGGACAGCCGCAGACGGCACTCTGAACCTTCCCCTTGTTCGTGGACACCCGGAGACTGGGACCTGAGTTCCAGCGGAAGTAGCACCAGGTGGGGCGCAAAGTACACGAAGCGGTACACCGAAGAGTTCAAGCGGGACGCGATTGTGCTCGTCGATTCCTCGGGCAAGACGGTCACGGCCATCGCCCGGGAACTCGGCATCAGCTCCTAGTCCCTGCGCGGCTGGTACCGCAAGGCGAAGACGGACCGGGGCAAGGGCACTCCCGGCGAATTGGGCCGTGCCGAACGCGAGTGCTCCAGCGGCTACGGCGGGAGAACCGCGAACAGCAGCAGACGATCGAGAGCCGAGGCGCAGATCGCCCTCGGGTACGGGGACTGTTGAGCGTACTAACCCCAAATTCGGCAGTGGAACTTGTCTGTTGCCGGGGTGAGGCCAGGTCGGTCCCGAAGCCGCCGACAGCTTCGGGACCACCCGCATGACCCGAGCCCCCACGGCAACGGGCCTGCCGCGGCCTCTAGACAATAACGAGAACAGACGGACGGCACGATTGGATACATAGGTGAGTGGCGTAATTACGCCGGAGTCAAAAATGCTGCTTTGACTTCCAGGCCGAACCGTGGCACGACCTGATCAGGCTCAGCGTGACATAACTGCGGGCGAGCACCTGGCGGCTCGGGCCGCGTTGTTGGACGGTGCCCACCGTGAGGTCCCGCACGGGTGCCGGCGAACTCCCAGATTGTGTTCGACGACGACGGCCGCCTGCACTTCGCCGTCCTGGAGCCGGAGCCCGAAACCGCCTCCCGGCGCCAGCTGGGGGTGGCAGTGGAGGCGATGTTGCCCCGGGTCGACCTGCCGGAGGTGTCCTCGTGGACCGGCGCCGACCAGGCATTCACCTCCGTCACCGGCAGTGAGGCGAGGCTGAAGGACCTGCATGTGACGATCGCCACGCTGCTGGTCGCCCCCAGCTGCAACGTCGGCTACACCCCCGTCATCGGAGCTGCGGACGCCCGGAAGTACGGGTGCCTGCCCCAGTCAACCAGACGTATCTGCGACTGGCGACGTACCGGGCGGCGAACGCCACCCTGGTCGACTGCCAGGCGTCGATCCCGCTCGCGCAGGGTGTGGAGCTGCGGCTTGGTCGCCTCGGTGGACGGCATGCGGTTCGTCGTGCCCGTGCCGTCAGCGTACGCCCTGCCGAACCCGAAGTGCTTCAGACGCCAGGGGGCGCAACCTGCCAAGCGGCGGGGCCGGGCGGGAAGGTCGTGGCCGGCACCCCGCGCGGCACCACCTCCCCCTTGGCACAGATAACAGGGCCGCTCCACGCAGCGGCTGAGAACGTCACCGTAGGTGACGGTTCAAGCTACCGCAGGTTTTGGGGTGTTATCTGTGGGAAGACTTTGGACCGGTCCACCGCCGATATCCCGCTAGCCGCCCACCAGTGCCGACGCGGGCGTACTGGTTCTAACAAAAGCGGTTGATCATGTGACTCTTCGTGTGTCGGCTGGTTGGTCTGGTTGTGGCGAAGCGTCAGTCGCGGCCGTGGATTGTGTCGGATGAACTGTGGTCGCTCATCGAGCCGTTGCTGCCCGAGCCTGGACTGAAGCTGGCACAGGGCAGACCTCGGGTGCCCGATCGGCAGGCTCTGTGCGGCATCTTGTTCGAGCTGCACACCGGCATCCAGTGGGAGTACAGTCCCCAGAGTTGGGGTTCGGCTCGGGAACGACCTGCTGGCGGCGCCTGGCAGCCTGGAATGACGCCGGTGTCTGGGATCAACTCCAGGACGAACTTGGCTGGGCCGACTTCCAAGTCCGCTCCGACCGTGCCATCCGCCGCCACCAGATTCTGGTCAACTGCGCCTTCTCCTTCTGCTGGGACCAATGGTTCGCCCCACCCGGCCCGGTGGATTCCAACGCGCCGGACCCGTGTCCCAGCCAGGGGCCAGAGAGGGAGCCCGCACCCGCCCCACCAGCACCAACAGCCCTGCTGGCCCAGGGCCTTACGGGCGATCCGTTCCTGGCTCGCCCCCGCCATCGCCCTCAACCATTGGTGGCGAGCCGGGACGGACAAGGACCCGCCCTCCGAACTCCAGGCCCTGATCGACGCAGTCACCACCGGACACGGCATTGACCTCTACCGCCGGATTTTGAACTACCGGTAAGTGGCCGCGCATGGGGGATTTCGACTGGCCACTAGCAGTCGAGGGTGTAGCGGACGTAGGGGCCGCCGAAGTTGCCGCGGACGATGTGAGGCTGGTGTCGTCGGCGGCGGACGAACCTGCGTGTTTCGGCGGCGAGTTCGGCCTGGTTCCTGGCCCGGTGGGTGTGGGGCAGGCTGCGTTTGAGGTCGGCGTGGACCAGCTCGTCCGGGTTCAGCTCGGGTGAGTACGAGGGCAGGAAATGCAGCTCGATCTCGTCGTCGTGGTCGGCGAGCCATGCCCGGACGGCCTTCGAGCGGTGGGCCGAGTGCCGGTCGACGACCAGGTGGACCTTCCGGTCGAAGTGCCCGACGATCCGAGTGAGGAAACGGCACATGACCTTCGCGTCGAACGACTCGGCGAAGACCATGAAGTGCATCCGGCCGCGGGTGCTGATCGCGAACATCGCGTTCACGGAGAACCGGGTTCCGGTGCGGCGGACGGTCGGGGCCCGCCCCTTGGCACCCCAGGTGCGGCCGGTGACCTGGTCGGATCGGGTGCCGACCTGGTCGGCAAAGAGGACCTCGCCGCCCTCGGCCTTCGACTTGGCACGGATCACCGGCCAGGGCTCCTCATGCCACACACGGACCGCTTCCGCATCCTGGCGACCGCCCGCTTGTCCGGACGCTGAAACGTCAGCCCCCGGCGCTTGAGGTACTTGCCCACACCGGCTCGGTGAACCGAACCCCGTACAGCTTGAAGATCAACTGCCCTATCTGCCCACGCGTCCACAGCTGACCGGAAAGACCCGGTTCAGATGGGGTGTGGTCGAGGACAGCATTCCGGACGGCGGCCTGTTCGGCCTCGGACAGAACCAGATGCTCACCCACGCGACGGCCGCGCTGGCGGGAGAGCAGCGAGTCCCGGCCGCCGGCCTGCCACCTCGCCCACCAGTTGTCCACGCCTTGACCGACACCCTGAAGAGGGCGGCAACCTCCACCCGGTCCCGGCCGTCCGCCAGCGCGGATACCGCCAGAAACCGCACGGCCTCCTGCGCATCCGGCGACCAGGTCCGCGCGTCCACCACTAGATCGCTCACATACGGTCAACGGACCTGAACTCAAAGCGTTTCGGATCAATATGAGGCGAAACCGGCGTAGGTATTCCGAGCCTACCTACCCAAAGGCCGGATTCAGCACCGCTTGCGTAAAACCGCCATTGAGAAAGTCGGGCTCGTGAGCGAGGGTGATATCCGCAATACAATAAACGGATCATGTCTGGCAGGATCACCCGAATAGTGCGCGGCTTGCCATGATGTTGCATGGCTGCCTGTTCGGGCGACACGCGCAATCAACGGGGAAGTGGGGAGACATGCGTAGGTGGACACGTTCCGTTCCGGCGCTGGGAGCCTTGATGCTTGCTGTGACTCTGAGCGGCTGTGGTGGCTCGGAAACGGGCCAGGAGGTCCGGAGCGACTCGGATTCCGCGGCGACAGGCGACCAGGCTTCCGACCGTAAGACGACCTATAGTCTCGGCCAGGAAAGCCCGCCGCAGAAGAACACCATGCAGAAGTACAAGGACAGTACGTTCACGGTCACGCCCAAGAAGGTGAGGACCGGCACCAAGGCCGACCTGGAAGCCTCAGGTCTGCAAGTGGATGAGAGTGACCGTTCCAAGGTGCCCGTGTACGTCTCGGTCACACTGGCCCACAAGAGCGGTAAGGGCATGGCGGTCGGTGACTTGGACGACGACCTGATGGTCAGGACGGATAAGGGCGACCGGGCCCGGTCCCTCATCGTCCTCATGGGTCAGGTCAAGTGGCCGAACTGTCCGACGGCGAATCCTGAGAAGGAGCTGAGGACGGGGCAATCCGCGTCGATCTGCAACGTCTTTCTCATCCCCCGAGACCAGAATCCCGTCGCGGTCGAACTGGCCCAGGGCTTCAACGCCATGCCACTGGAATGGCCGGTCAAGAGCTGACCGGCAATATGCTGCTTTGGCCGGCCTCAGCCGTAGCGTTGGCGAGGCCGACCGATCACGACATCAACATCTCGGGGGGAGAGAGATGGCATTTGTCGTGGCAACGCGACAGATTCTTGCACCACTTGCGACAGTGGCCGCGATCTGAGCGCGTGTTAAGACTACGCGAAAGTGATCGTGAAACCACCCTGTGGCGCAAATACGCTGCCGAGCTGAGAGGCTGTAAGGCCAGCTGATCTGGGTGTCGCGGTTTGGGGCACCAACGCTGACCTCTCGGGCTCTCCGTCATGTGCCCTGATTCGGAGAGGCAATGCTGTCGGCAATGGTGAAGAGCAGTTCTTCCCGGCCGGGCGGGCAGACGAGTTGTACGCCTACCGGCAGTCCGTCCACGCGGCCGACGGGAACGCTGAGCGCCGGAAAGCCCGTGAGGTTCCAGGGACTTGTGAGGGCCAGGAGCGTGCTGCGTACGGGGCGGGACGCGCCATCGACGGTGACTTCGCGCTGACCGAGCAGCGGCGCCGTGACGCCGACAGTCGCCGAGGCCAGCAGATCGAAGTGTTCGAGGAGGCTGCCCATGCGTCCTCGGGCTGTTTCCCGGGCCAGTTGTGCCCGGACATACTGCCAACCGGCTGTCTCAGATGCGCTCCGCAACCGATCGAGGACTTCTGCATCGAAGAGATCTGGTCGGTCTCGGACCCGGTCGGCGTGGATGGCGAACGCCTCGCTGCTCTGGATGGCGCTGAACGCATTCCGCATGCCGACGAGATCATCAAGCTGAACCCGACTCACCTCGTGCTCAGAAAGAGCGTCGCGGGTCAGGTCCGCCACCTTCGACGCCACCGGAGCGTCGGGCCCCCCCTCGAGCCAGCCGATTCGCGTCACGGCCCCGTCAGGATTGTGTTGTTCGGAGTGCTGAGGGGCCAGAACGTCGACGACGAGCCGGCAATCACGGGCAGTCGCACCCAGCACGCCCACGTGATCGAGGCTGGGCGAGAGCGGAAAGACCCCGTCGGTTGGCACCCTCCCGAATGCCGGCTTGTACCCGGCGATGCCGCACATCGCCGCCGGGATACGCGCGGAGCCCCCCGTGTCCGTGCCCAGCGCCACGGGCACCATGCGAGCGGCCACGGCGGCCGCACTGCCGCCGCTGGAACCTCCTGACATGCGGCTCGGGTCGTGCGGGTTGCGGGCCGGACCGTGCCAACTCCGGTCGCCGGTCGGGCCGTAAGCGAATTCGTGCGTCACAGTAGTACCGATGATCACCGCTCCGGCCGCCCGCAATCGCCGTACGCACTCCGCGTCTTCTGCGGCCTGGTGGCCGGCGAAGTGAGCCGATCCCCTGGTGGCGGGCAGTCCCGCGACGTCGATGAGGTCCTTCACGGCCACCGGGATGCCGTGGAGGGGCCCTCGGTCGATACCGTCGGAGAGTTCGTGGTCCGCCTGACGTGCAGCCTGCACCGCCCCGTCCTCGTCGACGACGGCAAAGGCACCGACCTCGCTGTTGCGATCCGCGATCCGCGCCAAGGATCGGCGGGTCAGAGCTTGGGCCGTCGTTTCGCCGCCGCGCAGTGCTGCGGCCAGGTTCTCGATTTCACTCATGCGGTGGTCTCCGGTAGGGGAACCCGTGGCGGGGTGTGCGGTTGGCAACGCCGGTAGCCGTGGCGTGCAGAGCGGGCCCGCAGGTCCACGCCCGCAGCGTCCGATGCCTGCCGTGAAGGTCAACCACGGAGTCCCCAGTCCAGACGGTCGGACAACCCGGCGGCAAAGAATGCCGCCTGCAGGGAGTCGCGGCCCTCCGTGTAATGCGCCCAGCTGTCGTAGTGCACGGGTACGACGCGACGGGCGCCGAGAACTCTGGCGGCTTCCGTGGCCCGGGTGCTGTCCAGGGCTAGGCACTGGCCGGCGAAGACAGCGGGAAAGCGGGGTGCGCCCGCGAAGAGGAGGGCGGTGTCCACCGGGGCGAAGCGTGCGGCGATCTGCCTGACCGCATCCAGCGAGGCGTTGTCGCCACTGACGTAGATCGTGGGCAGTCCGTCGCCGGTCAGGATGAAGCCGACGACGGGGCCGGCGAGGGGCTCGACCTCTTCACGTGGCCCCGGACCGTGGATGGACGGCACTCCTGTCACGGTGATGGTGCCGCCGTCCGGCCGTTGCAGTTCGATGGATTCCCAGTCGGTCAGCCCTCGGGCTTTCCCACCGAGACGTTGACTGGCGGCGGGGGTAGTGAGGGTGAGGGGGATACCGGCGAGCAGGGCGCGGCCGGCGTCATCGAGATTGTCGGGGTGCTGGTCGTGGGAGAGCAGCAGTACGTCGATGCGGCCGAGATCGGCCGGAGCGCCGTCGGAGGGGGCGAGCTTGGTCAGGACCAGGCCGCCCGGCACACGGTATTCACCGGGTGCGTCGAACGTGGGGTCGGTCAGAAAGGACAGTCCGCCGTATTCGAACCGGGCTGTGGGACCTCCGAAGACACGGACGGGGAACTGCCCGGTCTCTGCACTGAAAGGGGACATGACGTGGCTCCTGATTGATGACGGTGTGAGCCGTGTGGTGACGGCGGCCCGCTCCCACTGCTGAAGCGGGCGAACCGGGGGCCTTCTGCGATCAGTTGGCCGGCGTGAGCGGGGCCGGGGTGCGCAGGGGCAGCGACGCATCGGCTTGTGCGTCGAGCGCCACCTCGGAGCACGTGACGAAACGTACGTCGCCCTGGTTCTGGGCGTGCTCGATGAGCTTGCGCAAGGCCATGGCCCGTGAGGGGCGGCCGCTGAGGAACGGGTGGTTGGTGAGATTGAACAGGCATCCGTAGTGCCTCATGGCGTCCAGCTCATCCGTCCACATCTCCAGCACCTTGCGTGGGGATTCGATGACGGAACCGACGTGCGGGGCCGGAAGGAAGGCGTACTGCTCCCAATCGTCGAGAGACCAGTGCACGGGGAGTTCCACGATCGTGGTCCCGGCTTCGGTCTGCAGCGAGTAGGGGCGGTCGTCCCCCATGAGTGAGGAGTCGTAGAGCAGGTCGTACTCGGCGACCAGGGACGGCGTCAGCCACGTCGAGGCCCAGTTCGCTGCGCGGTGCCCGGCGATCGGGATGTTCTGGGAGGCGAACACGTCCATGGCACGCTCGAAGTCCTCGCGCTCCTCGGCGGCCGTCATCTCCGTGGGCGGACGGTGGCTGTAGGAGTGATGGGCGACTTCGTGACCGCGGTCGATGATGGAGGCGGCGAGTCCTGGACGCTGTTCGGCCACCCACCCCGGCACGAAGAACGTCGCGGGCACGCCGGTCTCGTCGAGCATGTCCAGGATTCTGGGTACACCGACATCGGGTCCGTAGGACTGATGGGACATGGTCGACGCGTGAGCGGCGTAGTGCGCCCCGTGCGCGAGGATCGGCGCCTCGGCGTCCACGTCGAAGGTCAGTGTTGCGACGGCGGCGGCTCCGCCGCGCCAAGAAGCGTCCATGCTTTCGGCTCCTTCGGCCCGGCCGGCACGTCCGTGCCGACCGGTGAATTTGGGATGGGTCTTTTACTCAAGCCCTCGCCTAACAGCGCCACTTTTCGGCATTGTCCAGCGAGGCCCTGGGCTGGAGTATCGCGTGGTCGAATGTCTCCAGTTCGTGTCCGGCGGCCACCCTGTTCGGGAGGTCGGGGTTGGCCAGGGCTCCGCGGCCCAGGGAGAGCACGTCGGCGTGGCCTCCCTCGAGTAGTTGGGCAGCCTGGTCCAGGTCGTGCATGCCACCGTTGGCTATCACCGGAAGCCCGGTCACCTTCTTCGCCAGAGCCGTGAGCGTGTCCCCGTCGTCGAGTCGTGCGGTCTCGATCCAGTCCCGGCCCTCGCTCGCGATGTGCAGATAGCTGGCGCCAGCATCGGCCAGCGACTTGAACACGGTGCGTGCGTCATCGGAACCGGCCCAGCGGTGCTGGAAGTCGTTGACCTTGGTCTGGGAAAGCCGCACTCCGACCCAGAAGTCCTCATCGGGAATCCCCGTACGGATGCGTTCGACGACCTGCGCCGCCAACCTGATCCGGTTCGACACGGAGCCACCATAGGAGTCGCTGCGCAGATTCGTGTAGTCCGTCAGGAACTGGTCGAGCAGGTAACCGTTGGCCGCGTGCACCTCGACCCCGTCGAATCCCGCTCGCTGCGCGTTCAGGGCCGCGGCGACGAATCCCTGCACTGCTGCCTCGATGTCGTCGTGCGACATGGCATGCGGAGTGGGCCAGGGACCGGACCCGCCGTACTCGGGCATCATCTGACCCTTGGGAGGGACGGCGGATGGCCCCGCCGTGTCCGTTCGGAAGCGGTTCCCCTGGGAGAGCGCACCCGCGTGCATCAACTGCATGACCGCACGGGCACCGCCGGCATGGATCGACTCGGCGATCGGCTGCCACGCTTCGACGTGTGACTCGGCCACGATCCCCGGCTGGAACAAGTAACCCTGGCTGTACCGGTCATCGGTGTAGGTGCCTTCGGTGATGACCAGGCCGAAGCCGCCCGAGGCGAAGGCCGAGTAGTAGCGGGCCATCGCCTCGGTGGGTGTGCCGTCCTCGCCGGCCGAGACACGGGTCATCGGAGCGACGGCGAGCCTGTTCGCCAGCTTGCTGCCGGCCAGGTTCACGGGCTCCAGAGCAGGGTGTGCGCCGAGGGTGGTCATGAGGTTTCTCCGTTCTCTATCTGCAGTCTGAGAGGTGTGGGTGCGCCGGCGTTGATGTCCACGAGGTCCTGCGGACACGCGGACACCACGACCACACAGTCGATCTCCGCCTCGAACGTGATGCTGTCCCCTGGCCGGGATGTCGAGGTCTCCCAACTAAGGGCGCCGTCCTCGCTCACGGGAATGTCCATGAAAATGTTGATCGGCTGCGGCACGACGTCGGTGGACAGCCCCACGGTCGCCAATGCGTCGTGCATGTTCTGCGCGCAGGAAGCGTGGTCGGAAGGAGCGGCGAGGGCCGCGTAGCGAGAGGCGTCGCAGGCGGCGATGAGCATGTCGTGGCGCCCGGGCGACGTGTCCTCGACGAGCCTGAGGATGGGGCGTCGCAGGCTCGTGACGAACTGCTCCCCGACCGCGGGAAAGAGTCGGTCGACGTATGCCCGGGTATGTGATGCGGAGTGATGCTCCCGGACGTCGTCGCGCGTGAAGACAAAGACATCGCCGACCTGCTGGCCCTCGACGTCAGTGATTCTTACCCGTTGCCCCGCGTCGACGAAGACTGCTCTGCCTTCGCCTGCGGGGATGTCGATTCTTTCGCACACCGGTGTTGCTGGAGTCATGGAGACAAGAAACCAGCGCTCACGCAGCGAGAGCGAGGTAAGAAACGCCACCATTACCTCGGCAGAGGTGTTGGAAGATACAGGCGGGCTGTTCGGCGCCCAGGAGAAGTGACTATTGCCGTGGTGACACGAGCACTAGCGGTCCGCCCGCCTCCGCTGGAGAAGCGGTAGGCGGCGAGTTCACGGGGTGAAGAGCGCGCCGACATTTGCTGGTCACTCGCCACGCCCTCGGCGTGGACGCCGTCGTTTGGATGCCGCTCACCGGATGTCCGCAACACCTTCCTCTCGCTGCCCATGACCGCACTTGTGCCAGCCGTGACAACGAGCACCCGGTGCAGTCGGCCTCCCATCGCCAGCGCCCCAGCCCGACCGTGGCGTGATCTGCCTCACTCGATGTCACACCAGACGATGTCGCGGTGTCTTGGGGTTGAACACCTGGGGACGAAGGAAACACCATGATCGAGAACTCGAATGTCATCGCACCAGTGGGTCGACCGCCGCGGTCGCCATCTGCCCGGAGTTCCTGGCAGACGGCGACCGGTTACATCAAGCATCGGTTACCGGCACGCGCGGCGCCGAGCTGAACCCAGTTCGCGCCGTCCGGCGATCCGACGGTCCGTGCCACAAGTGGTGAATCAACCACCGACGGCTGTGAAAGACGTACATGTTCGCCACTGAGAACACCGGGGGGGAGGTGATGGACTTGACCCGTCTCCTATCCAGGAATTGCGCCGACTCGGAAGGTGGATCGGGGCCATGAACGGAATACAACCCTCAACGGAATTCTGTGCTTCTCTGCTCGACGACCCGATGGCTGTACGCACTGCGCGCGAATTCGCCGTGAAAACCATGAGAAAGCTCGAGCTGGGGGCTGCGGGCAGCCAGTCCGGCCCTGACGGGGTCGAGGCGGCCGTGCTGGTGACCTCGGAACTGGTGACCAACGCGTGCAGACATACCGCTGGTGTCGTGGGCCTTCGCCTGACCTGGGACGGCAGCGCATGGACGGTCGAGGTTGACGACAAAGACGGCGACGCGGGTCCGCTTGCGATCGTCCCCATCACCGAACGCGGGGGGCATGGGGGATTCGGACTGGGCCTCGTGGATCAACTGTCTGATATGTGGGGAACCACTTGCCACCGATGGGGCAAAACGGTCTTTGCCCGGGTCCGGCTCACGGCAGGCAAGGCGCCACCCTGCGCAGCTGTGTGACTCGTGGCACGCGGTGCCGCCGACCCTGTTCTCATTTAGTGAAGGCAGAGCATGAATTCTCGGAGAATACGAGTGGGGGACGGAGAGCGAGTCTCCTACCCGCACCCATGCGCCGACGACCTTGACTTCCGCATACTCGGACTCATGTGCGCCGGAATGCACGATGCGGCAATCAGCAGAAAGCTGAGAGTGGGCATGCGCACCGTGCAGCGCCGCATCCAGAGAATGATGATGGAGACCGAGAGTCGGAGCCGCTTCGCATTCGGAGTGACTCTCTCTCGCTTGGGCGTGATGTGTGAACCACTTTCCATGTCGACGTCGACCGGAGACGTTGGTCGGCGTGACGCCGAGTGAACGCCTCGGTCGAGACCGTCATGGCGCCGTAGTCTCACGTGAGCTGGCCGGTGCGTCCTCCGCCCGGCGGGGGAGGCAACCAGTCCTGCGGTATGAGGTGCCGATGGGGTGGCCGATGCCAGCATGGCTCCATGTTCAGGAAGAAGGTCCTGCCGGGCGTTTCGCGGCGGACAGCCCTAGCGGCCCATGCCGTGCCGCTGGTTACGCTGCCGTCGGCATTGTGGCGGCTGGCTCTGGCGGCCGGACTCCCGGTGTCCGAGATCTCCCTCGCGCACACCGGGGAAGCGTTGTACGTCGTCAGTCTTGCCCTGGTCTCCGAAGGGCTTGCCCTCCTGACCCTGGGCCTGGTGCGGCCGTGGGGCGAGGTCGTGCCGCAGTGGATCCCCTTGCTGGGAGGCCGCCGTGTTCGCCCTCTAGCGGCCACCATTCCGGCCGTGCTGGGCGGACTGTTGCTAGCAGGCCTGCTCTCCTGGGCTTTCTACTCCCACTCCACGGCCGTCGGCCTGGAAGGCACCGGCACAGCGGCGCAGTACACGTTCCTGCTGTTCTGCTACGGGCCGCTGCTCGCCTGGCCACCCTTGCTGATCGCGGTGGCCCTGGCCTACTACCGGCGCCGGACCGCCACGGCCCCTTCCTGGGGGTGACGCCGCCCGCGGGGAGCGATCGGCCCCTCGCTGAGCACGACTTCGTCCTGCGAGGGAACCGGACCCGGTGGCCCCGCTCGCTGGAACATCGGCCTGAGCTCCCCCGCAACGGGCGGGCATCCGTTGGCTCGCACTCAGTGCCCACCGGGCATAGGCCCGAGAAAGTACCCCGGAGGACTTCCATGTCTCGTCCCACGACACCCAGTACCGCATACAGAGCAGGACAGCCGGTCGCCCGGTTGGGTAAATGTCGCCGGATCGGCGGGCTGGCGGCTGCGATAGCGGTGACGCCGTACCTGCTCATAAAAATCGTCTGGGCGCTCGGTCTCTTTATTCCGACCGAGGAAATGGGCGGAGCCGACTGGCGGGCCATCAACGCGGTGACTGCGTTCCTTGCCGCCGTCGGCATCATCCTCGCTCTGGCGTTCTCCAGGCCCTGGGGGGAGCGCCTGCCGGCCTGGATCGTGGCCCTGCCCGTCTGGGTCGGCACCGGTCTGCTCGTGCCGATGCTGCTGCTCGCGCCGGTGCTCGGCCCGGCCGCCATGAACCGCGACCAAGAGGCCGGCGCGCCGGAGTTCTGGGTCTACGAACAGATCCTCGTCATGCTCTCGCTGGTCGGGATGGGAGTTGGCCTGCCAGTGGCCCTTGCCGGTTACGCCAGGGCCCGCTGGCCGGAGGCACTGGGCGGCCCGCTGGTGTGCCCCGAGCCTGTCGGCGGCTCACGGCAGCTGCAGATTCTGCTGGCGAGGATGCTCGCCATCGGCTGTGCCCTGCTGGCCTGTGTGAAGACCTTCTGGGCTGTGGGCGGCACTCTCGGTCTGAACGCCGACGAATTGGACCGCCGGGATCTGTGGTGGCACATGCTGTCGTCGAGTACTGCTCTGTGGGCCCTCGCCGGGGCCTGGGGCATCCTGGTCCTCACCGCACAACGCGGCACACGCCGGTTTCTCCCGCCGATGGCGGCAGCCTGGGTGTCGTCGGGGATGCTGTTCTCGTACGCGATCTACAACCTGCTCACGCTCACCGACATGCAGCAGCCTTCCCCCGAACTCCCCGTCGTGAGTGGCTTCGCAAGGGTCGGCGGCGCGGCGCTCGGTGTGATGATGGGCATGACACTGCTGATGGTCCTGCACGATCGCCGACGCTCCCTGAACGGCAACTCCGCGCCCCAACTCGCCTCGGCCACGCCGCACGGCCGCGAACGTTCCCCGTCATGGAGTCAGAGTCACACGTCGACGGGCCCGGAACTGCGGTAGTCCCGCACCGATTCCAGGTACTCGGCCACCGCGTCCCGGTTGCGGGTCAGACAGTCGATGCGCTGGTCCATCTGATCCAGCTCTGTTTCGAGGGTTGCGATCATCTCCGGAGTGGCGTCCGAGAAGTAGATCACTTGTGGCTTGTCCAGGCACGGCAGAATTTGTTTGATGATCCGAGTCGGCAGTCCGGCGTCGAGCAGCCCTCGGATCTGTAGTACACGATCCACGAAGCGCTGGTCGTATTCGCGGTAGCCGTTCGGGGAGCGCTCGGCGACGATGAGCCCCTGCTCTTCGTAGTAACGCAGCAGCCTACGACTGGTGTTCGTACGCTGCGAAAGATCACCGATTAGCATGTGGTCCACCTCATATGGCGCCCTATTGACCCTCACATCAATGTGAGGGTTCGAGCATATCGCCATGACGACAAAGCAGTTGCCCCTCGGTTCCGACGCACGGAACCGGAAACAGAGGCTTCCCATGGCGGCGCTGCTCGCGCTGGCCATGGCGGTGTTCATCACCAGCCTGACGGAGACGCTTCCCGCCGGGCTCCTGACCGAGATGGGCACCGACCTGCACGTCAGTGAGTCCACCACGGGGCAGACGGTCACGATCTACGCGCTCGGCACTGCGCTTACCGCCATTCCGCTCACGGCAGCCACCGCCAGATGGCGCCGCAAGATCCTGTTGCTGACCACCATCGCAGGATTCGGAATCGCGAATACTGTCACGGCCCTGTCTACCTGCTATCCCCTGACTATGGCCGCCCGATTTGTGGCCGGTATGGCCGCGGGCCTGGCCTGGGCCCTGCTGGCCGGCTACGCCCGCCGCATGGTCCCGGCCGGTCTGGAGGGCAAGGCCATAGCCATTGCAATGTCGGGCATTCCAATCGCCCTCTCCCTGGGCGTCCCCGCAGGCACCTTCCTGGGCCAAGCCCTAACATGGCAGGCGGCCTTCCTGGTCATGAGTGCCCTCACTGTCGCCCTGATCGTGTGGATCATTGCTGCCGTGCCGGACTATCCCGGGCGGCGCCAGGAACACTCCACCCCGATGCGTCGGGCACTGCGCGTCCCCGGCGTCGCTCCGGTTCTCTTCGTGACGCTGGTCTTCGTATTGGCCCACACCATCCTCTATGCCTACATCGCTGCGTTTCTGGCCGACGTCCAAATGGCCGACAGCACCGACCTGGTGCTACTTGTCTTCGGTGGCGCCTCACTGCTGAGCATCTGGATCACCGGGACGTTCATCCAGCGCCGGTTGCGCAGCCTGACCATCACCAGCGTGCTTCTCGTCGGTGCGGCCGCCGCCGTCCTCGCGGTGCCGGCCAACAGCCCCGCGCTGGTCTACGTCGCTGCACTGCTGTGGGGCCTCGGATGGGGTGGTGTGCCGACGCTCCTGCAGACGGCTGCCGGACAGGCCGGGGGTGACAAGGCCGATGCGGCGCAGGCGATGCTCGTCACCCTGTGGAACGCAGCCATGGCCGGCGGCGGTGTCGTCGGTGGTGCCCTGCTCGAACTATTCGGTCCCGCGTCGTTCCCCTGGAGCGTTCTGGCCCTTGTGGTGCCGGCCTTGATCGTCGTCGTCGGCACCCGCGCCCACGGCTTCCCGACCAAACGATCAGGCTGAACCGCCGGCCTCATTGCGGGAGACCGGCGGCCTCTGTCAACTGCCGAGGGGCCATGGACCGAAACGGCCCCACGCGATGAAGACGGCAAGCACGAGATAGACGGCGTTGACCGCCACCAGCTTGGACTGGCCCAGGCGACCGTGGGTGATCATGGCGCCGAACATCAGGGCGACCCAGCAGACGGCCGTCACCGGCACCATGACGGGTGCGATGTCGAGCACGGCAGGCAGGATCAGACCGACCGCGGCCAGGAGTTCGAGGACTCCGAGGGTCTTGATGAAGCCGGCGCCTGAATGCTGCGTCCATTCCGCGCCGGACTGCGTGGCCAGTTTCGCCTTGGGGACGAAGGTCTTGGTGGTGCCGCCCGCCAGGGCGACCGCGGCCAGTAGTCCGGCGGCGATCCAAAGTGAGAGGTTCATGGTAGTGGTTCCCGGTCTTGTGTGAAGTGAGTGTGGTGTCGCGAGAATCGACGGCGAATCAGCCGCCGGTGGGACGCTGTCGCGCGCCGGTCAGCGATGATGCGAGGAACGATCCCGCAGGCTGTATTAGGGGATGATGGTGCGGCCTGAGCGGTGAGCGACCAGCCCTCCGCTGTCCGCGTTCGTGGTGTGCTCCCGCCCGGTACGCCGGTTACGGCCGTTGTCCTCGCTGACAGGTCGTCGGCCCCGTGCGTCGAGCTCTCGGTCGAGCACTCACTGCTAACTCTCTGGCTCCGACCGCGCCGTGCGGGTCGCATCGTTCACCTCGCGGCTGATCGCCCAGGCGTCCGCCACAGGGCCGAGGTGCTCGAGCTTGTCGGGATTGGTCACCGAGCGGATTGTCTGGATCTGCCCGCCGACGATGTCAAGGACCATGGCAGTCAGCACCTTGCCGTCCCGGTCGCGGAAAATCGCTCCCGGCTGACCGTTCAGGACGACCGGCTGCCACGTCACGTCGATGAGTGCCAGTCGAGGGAAGTACGCGGCGAACAAGCGGGCCACGTTGTCGGCGCCCATGACGGTCCTGGCCACATTCGGGCTCTTGCCACCGCCGTCGCCGGCCATGGCCACATCCGCGGCGAGCAGCTCACGCAGACCGTCGACGTCTCCTTCTCGGAGCGCGTCGAAGAATCGCTCCGCCAGTTCGTCGCGCTCGCGTCGGTCCGCGTCGAAACGCGGCCGCCCTTCGGACATATGGCGCCGAGCTCGTACGGCGAGCTGCCGACACGCCGCCTCCGACCGGCCTACCGCCGCAGCGATCGCTTCGAAGTCGAACGCGAAGACGTCGCGCAGCACGAACACCGCCCGCTCCAGAGGGCTGAGGCGTTCGAGGAGCAGCAGTGCCGCCATCGACACCGAGTCGGCCAACTCAGCCGAGCGTTCTGGGTCCTGGTAGGGATCGCTCAGCAACGGCTCGGGAAACCAAGGGCCCACGTAGGCCTCCCGCCGCATCCGGGCCGACTGCAGGACGTTGATCGCGATCCGGGTCACCACCGTAGACAGGTATGCCTTCGGCGACTCGACTCGGACTTTGCACGACTCCCAGCGAAGCCATGTTTCCTGGACGACATCCTCGGCCTCGGTCACACTGCCGAGGATCCGGTACGCGATCGAGAACAGCAGTGACCGCAGCTCTTCGAATTCCTCCGCTCGGCTCACGACCAATCCCTCCTTCTCATCCGCACTTCGTACCGACGCCCCTCGGTGCGCGCCCGCCCTGCGAAACGGCTACCACGCTCCGTGCCAGTTCGTTCCCTCCGGGCCAACGCGAGTGCCGGGTTGCCGCCGCGGCGGTGGTCACCATTCGACGGGGCCGAGGCGGTCGCTGAAGGTCCCGGTCGGCCCGTCCGGGCCGAGCGTCGCCAGACGAACGATCGAATCGGTGCCCTCGGTGACCGTGAGCGCACCGGTGTGGTTATTCATGTCGGTCGCGGCGAAGGCGCGGTTCGCGACTTCGCCGGGCGTGGTGACGTTGAACTTGATCCTCGGAAGCGCCTGCGCATACCGGACGGTGATCATGTTCAGCGCCGCCTTGGAGGTGCTGTACGCAAGCTCGTGCATCTTCGAGATCGGCTGCCCCGGGTCGGTCACCACGCTGAATGAGCCGCCCGCGCTAGACACCATTACCACGCGCGGGTGGTCCGCCGCCTCCAACAGAGGAAGGAACGCGTGTGTGACCCGGACGGGCCCGTACACATTGGTGTCGAAGGCCGGGTGGATGTCCTCGACTGTCGCGTCCGCGGGCGGCACGACGCGTCCCGGGGTGCCGGCATTGTTGATCAGTACGTCGAGGTGGTCCGTATGCGCACGGACTAGCTGGACCGCCGCCGCGACCGACGCGTGTGAGGTCACGTCGAGCGGAACCATCACCACGTGCAAGCCGTCGGCAGCCAGTTTGTCGGCTGCCGCGCGGCCGCGGTCCTCGTCACGCGAGCCGAGGAAGACCGTCCAGCCGAGCTTGCCGAGCCGCCTGGCCGTTTCAAAACCCAGTCCCTTGTTGCCACCGGTGACCAGCACCGAGGTCTTCTCTGTGTTCGTCATGCCCCCTGAGACAGGGACACCCCCAGAGGCTGTGACATGCAGCGATCAGCTGTGCCCGGGATCACAGGCTTCAGCCTCCTCCTTGTCGGCTGACGCGGGCGGGTCGAGCGGCTCCGCAAGAAGATCATCGACCAGATGGCAGCGAATCTCCGGGAAAGACTCCGTGATTGCCTCACGCATTGCAGAAAGGGCTTCCGGAGCGACGCCCTGGCACCGTTCACAGCCTGAGGCGTCCGGCTAGAGCGCGTACGCGACCTGCGTGCTGTCATCAGCTCGGTGTAGCGGGGCCCGTAACTTGTGCCTGCTTGTGGATCTCTCCTGTCCTCCGGTGCCAATTCGCTACGAACCACTGTTCTTTTCCCTACTGAAGCCGCCACCGGTATATGACGCAGACATGCCAACTCTCTTCTCGCATTCGCGTGGTGACCAGACGCCACCGTTGATTGCAGAGAGTCTCGATGTCGACCAAGGTGGCACTTCGGGCCTGGCTTGTCCTGAAGGGCTTAGCGCTCCTCCACGTTTCACCAACGCCTCGCCGACTCGGTCGACAGTCGTGACCGTACGATCGATCGTTACTCCCGTAGACCTAGGTCGTGCAGGCGTCGGGCTCGAAAAATGAAGGGTTTGGGCAGGCGAGGCAGTCGGCGCAGCCCGCTGGGCCGATCACAAGGGCCCACCGCGCCCGCGAACGGCGGCGTCGGTCACGCACCCTGATACTTCTCGCCGGGAACCGAGCCTCGGCGCCAGTGGGGGGCCACGAGGTTGTTGTGGCCCTTAGCCACTGGGCAGCGTTAAATGGAAAAGAAGGCTCAGCGCCTCGCATGCCGTCCGGTGTATGCGCGCGCAAAAGCTTGTCAAGAGATGCTGCAGGCCTCGCTTCAGCGAGAGTTCCGGCGGGAGGAACGTGCAATGAGTTGCTCTCCTTTCGGTCCCTTCCACAGTTCGACCGGCTCTGCGCCGGACACGAAGCCGACAGCGACCGCCGCCAGGGGCTCCAGATGACAGGCGAGGACGACCGTCTGCGCCGTCACCTGCTCGAGACGTCTACGGAGCTGGACGAAAATGCCCTGTTGGGGCTGGCCCTGCAGCACATCGTGATCGCACTCGGTGGGCTTGGCGGTCTGGCACACCTCTCCGAGCCGCAGGAAAGCGGCGGCTCTCTGCGCCTGGTGGCAACTACGGGTCTGCCCGCGGCAGTCGTGCGGCGATGGGAACATCTGCAGTTCGTGGATGAATCGGCTCCCGGGAGGGCCGCACTCCACAAGGAGGTGGCGTGGGCAGGGGCCTGGCCTTCCGCCCCCGCTCCAGCACATGACGCCTCGGAGGATCCGCCTGCGGGATGGAACACCGTGGGAGCATTCTCCGCTCCCCTGCTGATCGAAGATCGCCTCGTGGGGACAATTTCTACCCTGCTGGGAGGGGAGCCGTCCTCGGATCGACAGGAATACGCAGCAGAACTTTCCTCGGTCATCGGCCGACGATTGGCGCAGGTCCGGGCAAAGTGCGTCGGCAGACCGCAGCTGTGGCGCGATGACCATGGTTCCAACCGGCGTCGTCGGGCATTGGCGACCGGTCAGGTAGGCACTTGGGAGTGGCAGAACGCCACCGGCGTGACAATGGACGACATCGGTGAGGACCTGGTGAGTCTGGCAGGACTGACTCCGCATACCTGGGATCACCGGCCTGAGACATGGCTGGCGCGTATTCATCCGGACGACCGTAGGGCGGTGCTTGCGGAGACCAGGCGAGCGGTGGATACGCGGGAGACATGTGCGCTCGAGTATCGCGTGCTGGATGCGAAGGGCCAGGTCCATTGGATGGAGCAGCGCGGCCAATTCATTCATCCCGATAACGATGTGGCTGACAGGGCGTACGGAACCCTGGCAGACGTCACGCTGCGGCGCGGCAAACTGGAGTGGCTGACCACCCTTCAGGAACTCCATCCGGACCCTGTCTTTGCGATGTCCATGGACAACCGGGTGGCGTGGGGCAACATGGTCATGCGAAATCAGGGCGCGGCCCGAGGCGTGACCATCGTCGGCGCGGTGCCGTGGGAGGTCGACGAAGCGCTGGCAGGACTCGGGTTGCAGGAAATGTTGGCACGCGCCCGCGCGGCCGGCGGTACCGCCATTACGCAAGAGTTGCAGATCCTGAGAGAGCCCGAGACGGGTGCGATGGTGGCTTACTCCGCCCGCGCCGCACAGGTCGGCGAGTACGTGACGGTAATGCTCGAGGACATTACCGAACGTAAGCGTGCTGAAGAGATCGAACAAGCGCGAACCCAGGAGCTGTGGCGGTCCCTCAAGCCAAAGGCCCTGCCGGAGCTGGTGGCGGTGACGGTCGCCGCTCGCCATATGACGGGGCGGTCCACCGAGATCGGCGGCTCCTGGTACGACGCGGTCCAGCTGTCCGGCGGGCGGGTGATCCTGGTAAGTGGCAGCGTGACCGGCGGTGGACTCAGCGAGGCCATCACGATGGGCCAGCTGCGTGCCACGGTGGCGGAACTGGCCGGGCTGGATTACCCACTGGCCGAACTGATGGCCCGACTCGGGGAGAGCGAGGTTGTCACCTCAGCGCTCGCCGGAGACCTTAAAGTGCGTCTCCTGCTTGCGCTGTACGACGCCACGACCGGCTGCTTGTCTTTGGTGAGCGCGGATCACCAACCACCTG
Organism: Streptomyces sp. NPDC054872; assembly: GCF_053610705.1. Lineage (NCBI taxonomy): Bacteria > Bacillati > Actinomycetota > Actinomycetes > Kitasatosporales > Streptomycetaceae > Streptomyces > Streptomyces sp. NPDC054872. The sequence goes on from NZ_JBSGYY010000013.1 coordinate 30,455, forward strand.
TGCTGGCGGCCCCAGATCGGTCGGCCGAGCTTGCCGACCTGCAGGTCGGCCCTGGGCTTGGTGCCTCCCCATTGGCCTACGAGATCACCCAGGTCGATGCGCCGGACGGAACCCTTCTGGGCCTGTCCACCACGGGCTTCAGCGGTAGACCGACCGACAGCGGACGTCCGGTCTCCGAGGTCGCGCCCCTGTTGGAGCGTGCCTGCACGTCCCAGGGCGATTCTTCATTGAACGAGGTGTGTGACGCCCTCGCAGATCTGACAACGGATGAGAGTCGCGAAGGGGATGCTGCGGTGCTCCTCGCGCGCCTGACACGCGTGCCCCAGGAGAGGGTGGCGGCCTGGGAGCTTTCGTGGGACCCCAGATCTGCCAGCGACGCCCGTAAGAAGACCTTGGCCCAGATCTGCGACTGGGGCAGAGAAGACCTCGAGTTCACTGCCGAGCTCGTGGTGAGTGAGCTGGTCGGCAACGTAATCCGCCACACGGAGCACGGTCCCTTGCGACTGCGCCTGCTTCATCTGGACGGCGATGTAGTCATCGAGGTCTATGACGGCAGCCAATCCATGCCTCGCATGGAGCCCATTCGACTCATGGAGGAGAGCGGTCGTGGCCTGATGATGATCGGTGAAATGGCGGCGGCGATGAACGGCGGCTGGGGCTCCCGTTATACCCGGGACGGAAAATGCATCTGGGTGAGACTGCGCGGGGAAGTCGATCAAAGCCCAGGCCATGAAGCCGCGTTGCCCCCTCAGCTCAGCATTGGGCCACTACCAGGAGTTGCCTGAGCGGTACGGGCCCGGGAAGACTGTCCACGAAGCGCGGCGAAGCTCTGACGCCCCGCGGAAGATCCTGACGCATTTCCCGCGGGAGGAACCGGCTGCCTTCGACCCGCCGACCCCGACCGGCGTCGGCGGACCAATGACGGAAGCGTCGCCGTCCGTGTGGACAGCGTCCTCAGCGTCCCGCTGAACAATCCCACGCCGGTCGGACCCTCCGTGGCGGAGCCGCCAACGGTTCAGTCACCGCCCACGTCAGCACCTGACGGCACATCACGGATGAACCAGCGACCCAGCACGCTACGTTCGTCAGGTCGGACCTACGCTGTGGACGACACGGAGTTTTGGGCGTGCCAGCTCGTGGCGTTGGAGATCGTCACCTTGGGGCTAAGCATGGCGGGGTCGAACACGGTCGGTTCGGTGCCGCGGGCGAGCTTGGCCGGGTAGTCGGGGTTGGCCAGGGCGCTGCGTCCGAGGGCGATCAGATCGGTGTGGCCTTCCGTGAGCACTCGGGCCGCAAGGTCCGCCTCCGCCAGATTGCCGTTGGCGATGACCGGCTTCTGGGTCACTCTGCGTGCCAGGGCGGTGATGGTCTCGCCGTTGTCCAGAAGCGCTCCCTCTTCCCATCCGGAACCTTCACCGGCGATGTGAAGATAGGTGGCATCGCTGACGCTGGCGAAGATGAGCGCGGCTTCCTCGGCCCCCTGCTCCCATCGGTAGCCATGGTCGTTGACCTTGCCTTGCGACAGGCGTACGCCGACCCAGAACCCGGGATCGGCAATGGCGCGGCGAATAGCTGCGATAACGGAGACGGTGAGCCGGACCCGATTGGTGACGCTTCCGCCGAATGCGTCGTCGCGGGTGTTCGTGTAGGGCGTCAGGAACTGGTCGAGGAGGTAGCCGTTGGCGGCGTGGACCTCAACTCCGGTGAATCCGGCCGCCTTCGCGGCAAGCGCGGAGGTGACGAACCCCTTGACCACCCGTTCGATGTCCTTGGCCGTCATGGCGTTCGGGACCGGCCACGGCCCGCTGCCGCCATAGGCCTCCATCATCCCCCTGAGGGGGCGGACGGCGGAAGGGCCGGCCGTCGAGCCGCGGTGGCGGTTGCCCTGGGACAGCGCTCCCGCGTGCATGAGCTGCATCACCGGCTGGGCGCCGGCCTGGCGTATGGCGTCGCTGATCGGGCCCCAAGCCTTCGCATGCCGGTCGGTAATGATGCCGGGCTGGTTCAGGTAGCCCTGGCTGTAGGCATCGTCGGTGTAGACGCCTTCGGTGATGACGACGCCGAAGCCGCCCTGTGCGTAGCGGGCGTAATAGTCGGCCATCTCCGTGGTGGGAGTGCCGTCCTCCTCTGCGGAGACTCGGGTCATCGGGGCGACGACCAGCCGGTTGGGCAGCGTCGTTGCTGCAAGGTCGAACGGCTGCAGAGCCGGGTGGGGCATGGCATTCTCCATGTGCGTGATCAGGTGGTGCAGGGCAGAAGAAGGTTCGGCACAACGCGTCGAGGGCCGGCGTCCGCTACGAGGACGCATCGTTTCCGAGGGTGACCATCAAAGGCGAGGGGCCACCGCGGTTGACGGGTGCGATGTCTTGGGGGCAGGCCGAGAGGACCACCAGGCAGTCGATGGCTGCTTCGAAGACGACGAAGTCTCCCGGCTTGGTGGAGGCTGGCGTCCATGCCAGCTCTCCCGTGGCGCCCGGCCGGACGTCCATGAAGACGTTGACAGGTTGCGGTACGACACGCGTGTCGAACCCTTCGCGTGCGAGGCCCGAGAGGAGGTTCTGGGCGCAGGACGGGTGGCCTGGCCGGCTGAGAGCGGTGTACCGCTCCGCGTCGCACGCTGCGATCAGCATGTCGTGTCGTCCTGGCGACTGGTCCTGACGGAAAGTCAGGATGGGGCGTCGTCGGGTGGTGAAGAACTGCTCTCCGGGCTCGGGGAAGAGTCGGGAGACAGCGGCGCGGGTGTGCGAGGCGCTGAGCCACTCCTCTGGGTCCTCGGCTGAGAACGCGAAGAGGTCGCCGACTTGGCCGCCGTCTGAATCGATGATGCTGAAGGTCTGGCCGGCGTGGACACGGAAGGTTCCCACGCCGCCTGCGGGCACCGTGATGGTGGGTGCATCAGTCATTAGGTTTCTCCGTTGCTGCGAACGATGACCTTCGGCGGCGCCTGCAGCCGCCTCCGGGCTGGCTGCAGCGCAGCCGCGGCGATCCGTCAGCGGGCAGTGGTGCGCCGGTTACGGGCGCTACGTTGCTCCTGGCGGGTGAGGAGGTAGTGCAGTCCTCCCGCGACCACTGCGCCCGACAGCCAGGAGAAGTCGGTGTTGTGCATGCTCCGGGCAAGGGGGCCCTGCATGATCGGCACCAGTCCGTACTGCCAGGACCACGCGGCTACGATGCCCGCCGCGAGTGCCACGAGCGCGCGCCAGCGCCAGGCCGGACCGTGGCCGTTGTACAGCTCCGCCACATCGAGCCGGCCGTGGCGCAGGATGAAGAATTCCGTCAGCATGACGGCGGCCCATGGGCTGATCCAGACCAGGATCGAAGTCATCCAGTGGTCGAAAGACTCGGCGAAGCTGTGTGACTGCATGAACACCAGCAGGACTGCGGTGGCGACCGCGCCGGCGATCAGGGTGACCTTCCACCGAGCCGCCCGCACTCCCACCGACAGGGCGGCCAGGGCGCACGAGTAGAGGTTGAGGATGTTGGTCGCCACCGGACCGTGCATGATCAGCAGAAGGACGGGGAGGGCCATCACTCCGAAGGAGTTGATGACGAGCTCGCTGGGGTCGCCGCCCTTCCCGGCGGTGGCGAGGCAGGCGCCCAGTGCGGCCAGCCAGACCGTGGGCACGTACATCCCGAGCGCTGTGGCCCAGAAGACGCTCTTCCCGGAATAGCGGGACGGAACGAACCGTGAGTAGTCCGCAGAGTAGGGCACCCAGCTGATTCCCCAGCCAATCCCGATCGCGGTCAGAAGCTGGGTGATGGCGGTGACTTTATCCGTGCCGCTCTCTGCGGTTCCGGAGGTCCAGTTCAGATCCGCCTGAGTAAGTGACAGCACCGTCATGACCGCCATCACCAGCACGGTCGCCGGGACGGTCCACCGCTCGAATGTGCGGATGGCGTAAAAGCCGAAGACGGCCAGGCCGAGCTGCGCGGCCATGACCACGGCAGCAATCGCGTACTTCAGTCCTTCGCCGCCGTGAATGCCGATTTTGCCGAGGAGGGCGACGGCGAGGTCGAGGACCACCCAGGTGTTCACACCCACCCACCCCATGGTGAGCAAGCCCTGCATCACCCCGGGGATGATCGCGCCTTTGCGCCCGAAGGTGGCACGGCCGAGCACCATCTGGTTGACGCCGGTCCGGTGGCCCATCATGTTGAAGAGCCCGAACACGGCGCATCCCACGATATTCCCGACGGAAATGACGATCAGGGTCTCCACCAGATTGAGTCCCAGGGTGATTCCCAGCGCCCCGAGAACCCAGTTGATCGGCGCCACATTGGCGCCCACCCAGATCCACCACTGGTCCCGCGGCGAGGAATCCCGGCCGCTTTCCGGGACGGGTTCCACGCCGTGGGCGTCAAAGCTTCGCGGCAGTGCGGACTCCGTTTCCTGTGTGTCGGGTCTGAGGGAGCGGGGGGCCGTATTCATGAGAACCTCCTGGAGGACTTTTCAGCGGCCACCTCAGAGAACCATTTCGCATCGTGCCGTCCCAGAGGAGAATCGACTCTCGTATGGGGGCAAAGAAGTGGAGGTACATCTACTGTGCTCACCGTCGGCGCCCTTGTGGCAGTCCGTGAACTGGGACTTTCGGTACTTGTCACCGGCCCTCCCGAGGCTCTGGAGACCGAGCTCTCCTGGGTGCACACCACTGAGCTGCCGGATCCTTCCGGCTACATCGGTCGCTCGGAGTTGGTCATGACCAACGGGCTGTGGATGCCAGAAGTGGCACCCGCGGCCTTCGTCGAGGCGTGCTGCGCGGCCGGTGCCCGGGGCATCGTCTTCGGGCTCCTCGACACGACTCCTGAGACCCCGCCGCCTTTGATCGATGCCTGCCGCAAGGCCGACCTGCTCTTGCTGCAGCTACCGATCGAGGTTCCTTTCGCCGCAGTGACGCATGCTGCCGCCAACGTCCTCTCCGATGACCGCCGCAGCCCGCTGATCGCCACCCTGCGACGCGCGGAGACATTCGCGGATACGCTCGCGGCGGAGCACGGCGCCGAGGGTGTGCTGCGCGTACTGCGGCGCGAGCACCCGAAACTGCCGCTCGCACTCGTGGACCGAACTGGCGCGCTCCTCGCGGAGGCCGGCATCTCTCTGACGGCAGACGACCGCACAGTCACCATGACTGCCCTGGCCCGCAAACCGCCGCCCCTGGAACTCGTGCTTGGCGCAGGCACCGCCACCCTCTTGCCGGTAGGCGCATTCGGCCAACCCGAGGCGGCCCTGCTCTGCCTGCGGTCCGCCGCCGACCTCTCCGCGGCGCAGCAGAGCGCGCTGAGTCAGGCGGCCCACTTCCTGGTCCTGGACATCGCCCGCCGCCAGGCGGTCCGTGCAAGCGAAGAACGTTTCGCCCATGAGCTGATCGACATGATCGTCTCCGGGACCGGCTCGACCCCCGACATCACGCGCCGTCTCGCCGCCTTCGGCCTGGACGCGAGCGAGGCCCTGGCTGTCCTGGCGGTCTCCTCCCGAGGTGACACTGCCATGCCCGAGCTGGCCGCGGCTGTGGGTGCGGCACTATCCGGGCGCGGGATCCCCGCTATGGTCGCCACCGGCCCGCAGGACGTCGTCGTCGTCCTCGCGTGGCGGCAGCCAGCCGGCACGTTGATCGACTGGTGTCACCGCCTCGCCGCCGACCTTTCGCCGCACAGCCCCACACTTGCGGCGGCCGACCCGGTTCACAGCGCCGGAAACCTCCGCACCGCCCTCCTGGAGGCCCGGCGGACCAGCCAAGTGCTCGCTCGCACCAGCCATGACTTCACCGTCGCCCGGCTGGCCGATCTACCCACGTACCACACGGTGCTCAGCAGTACCGAGCCCCAACTGCTGCAGCACCTCAGCTCGATCCTCACTCCCTTGCGTGAGTACGACGCCAAGCACGCAGACGGTGCCCTAGAGAGCACACTGCGCAATCTTATCGAGTATCAAGGTCACTACAAGAAGACCGCTCAAGCCCTGCATTTGCACGTCAACGGCCTTTACGGACGTCTGGACCGTATCCGCAGCCTGACCGGACGCGACCCGCGAACCCTCGAAGGCCGCCTCGACCTCCTGCTGGCGCTGGAGGCGGATGCACTCCTCGCCCTGTGAGGGCTGACCGATGTCCTGCGAGACTGGTCGATCCACCATCGAGGACCCCCGTAGCACGGCGAAGTGCCCATAGCTCACGTCGCCCGGCAGGTCTTTCCTGGACTCAAGAGACGCAGCCCCAGGAGCCTGAGATGACAACCATGGCAACGACAGCGACGGCAGGCGGAACGCGCACGTGGGTCTTTCCTCGGCACACCCGGTTCATCCCGGAGACCCGTCATCGGGTCGAAGCCCTGCTGCAAGCATGGGAGCGCCCTTCCGATACGGTGGACGCCGCGATGCTCCTCGTCACTGAGCTTGTCGCCAACGCCGTCCAGCACACCGATGCATCACAGATCATCTGCAGCGTCAGCCTGCACTCGGGCGTACTGACGGTGAGCGTCACCGACACCGGTGCCGTCCCCCACAGCGCCCCCGTACCCGTGCAGCCGGACGACTTCGAGGAGAGCGGCCGGGGACTCCTCCTCGTCTCAGCCCTCTCCACCGACTGGGGCACCCGCTGCACCGAGAATGGCCGGGAAGTCTGGGCGCGCCTCGCCGACTGACCACGCCGGACCGATGTCTGGCCCCAGAGCACTGCGAAGTACGGTCTTCATCAGTTCGCGCGGATGCGCGGCGCGACACGCCTGACGCGGAGAGAAACTAGACATGAAGAGATGCGCCCCACTGGCCCGCTTCATACTCCTTGCCACCCTGTGGGGGAGCAGCTTTACCTTCATCAAGGTGTCTCTGGAAGGGTTGACGCCCAGTCAACTCGTTCTGAGCCGATTGTTCATGGGCGCCCTGCTGCTCATAGTCGTCGCTGCGGTCAGCAAGGTCGCCCTGCCCCGCTCGGCCGAGATGTGGAGGCACTACGCGGGCGCGGCCCTCTTCGGCAATGTCATCCCTTTCTTGCTCTTGTCCTACGGGGAAAAGACGACCGGCGCCGGTATTGCGGGTGTCCTCATCGGCGGCACCCCGTTGCTCACCCTCACAGTCGCCACCTTCGCGTTGCCCCAGGAGCGGGCCACCCCCCGCAAGGTGATCGGTCTGGTGGCGGGATTCGTCGGTGTGGTGCTCATCATCGGTCCGTGGAGCGATCGACTCGGCTCTCCCAGTGGTCAGTTGGCTTGCCTGGGGGCCGCCCTGAGCTACGCCATCGGATTCGTCTACGTTCGCAAGTTTCTCTCCCCGCGCGGCGTCAAGCCACTCGCGGGCGCCGCGTCGCAGCTCATCGCCGCCACCGTGATCCAGGCCGTCGTCACCCCGTTTTTTGAGTGGGACACCCCGGACCTCACTGGGCGCGTGACCTTTGGCGTTGTCGCTCTGGGGCTGCTCTGCACCGGCCTCGCGTACATCCTGTACTTCCGTCTCATTAACGACATGGGTGCCGTCACCGCCTCTGCCGTCAACTACCTCGTACCCGTCGTCGCCGTCGTCGTCGGTGTCTTCGTCCTGGACGAATCGGTTACCTGGAACCTCGTGGTGGGCGGCCTCGTCGTGCTCATCGGCGTGGGTTACGCAGAGAACCGCATCATGAGGAAAGCTCCGTGAGAACCGAGCCTCCCCTGACCATGTACGCGACCTGCCCCAGCGTTATGTAAAGCCTGAGATTGGGTTCTAACCCGCCGAGGCGGCGGGAGAGCACTGGGTCGGCCACTGACTGAAGGCGCGCTTTCACAGGTATTCAGCATGGTCTTTGGCAGGTAGGCCGACGGGATGCGCAAGTCCCAGCCATGTCCCTGGACTGCCAGAGGCGGCCAGGGCGAGATTTTTGTGCGGCAGGAGGCTTTGGGGCGGTGCATCGGAGAGAGTGTTCTCCCATGATGGACAAGACGGTGATCCAGGGCTTGATCGAAGGTCGGCTGGTCACTCTCCAAGAACACGCGCAGCAGAGCTGATCCGGCGTCAGCGTTTCGTGCGCGTTCAGCTGCTGCAGTGCATCGGCGCGCTCGCCGGTAGTTGGACTGCACGCCGTTACCAACGGCCGGTGGCGGGGAGATGCCCTTCAGCCGGGGCGAGGTAGCCGCACAAGGCATCCATCTCGGCCAGCTCGCCTGGGTCCGACTTCGATGCAAGGTTATGCCGCTGCTCACAGCCAACGTGAATGTGTCCACCCAGGTCCTCACGGTGGCCACCTGCCGTACCACGGCCCCGAAGTCCGTGTCTTCGCTGCTGAGTTTGTGGTCGATGTGGGCGAAGGGGATCTCCTGGTCGCCCTTGGGATAACAGCCGAGGTCCACAAGTCCCAGGGTGCACTGGGCCGTGGTGCACAGGACGACGTGTGACGGGGCGGTGCCGGGCTCGGGGTCCGCCACCGTGCGGGCTGCGATGTGGTCGAGGACTCGTCACGCATTGTCGCAACTCTGCATCGGAGTAGCAGTCGTGCTGCGTCGTGTGACAGTGGGTGGCGGCCCGGCCTCAGATGTCCTCCAGCGCCTCCTCGATGCGCTGCTCACTCACGTGTGCGGGGCTACGTCCTCGATCGTCATGCGCCTCATCCTTGCAGCCGCCACTGACACCGCGGGGCCAGTCGTGACGCTCTGTTGCGTATATGCGCCACTCGTCGCCGTTTTGGCGGTGTGTTCCTCCACGATGAGAGCTGGACGCCCGCACTGCCGACCCGGCCGCCGGCGTCGAAGGGAAGGTTCGAGCATGGCTCAGTACGTCCGCGGAGCAGTGGCTCCCGGCAAGGGGCTCCCGGTGGAGCTCCGAACGATTGTCGTCCCCGACCCAGGGCGTGGAGAAGCGGAGTTCGATGTCCAGGCGTGCGCTGTGTGTCATACCGGCCACCGTGACCAGCAGGGCGGGATAGGCGACGACTCTTCCGACCTGTTTGGCCATGAGGCCGCAGGCCTAGTCGAGGCCGTGGGGGAGGGGGTTCCCGGTGCCTGCGTGGTGCTCAACTGGCGTGCGGCCCGCGGTGACTACCGAGCCTGCCGCTTTGGCCGTCTCTACCTCCAGGGGAGGCTGGTCCGTGACGCCTTCGCCAGCGAGGCCATCGGTCTCGATGGGATCGAAACGGCCTTGGACCGTATGCCGAAGGGTGAGGTTCTGGGGTCTGTGGTGTGGCTGTGAAGGAAGGGGCCGCCGTACGCGTCGAAAAGGTCATCACCGAGGGCACGTTCCGGTTGGACGGTGGCACGTGGGCGGTGGATAACAACGTCTGGCTGGTCGGTGACGACGACGAAGTGCTGGTGATCGATGCGGCGCACGACGCGGACGCGATCGAGAAGGCTGTCGGTGGACGTCGGGTGACGGGCATCGCGTGCACGCATGGGCACAGCGACCACATCAACGCGGCGCCCGAGCTTGCGGACCGAACGGGCGCGCCGATCCTGCTGCATCCGGAGGATCGGCGGCTGTGGAGGATGACGCATGCCGACCGGGCCGCCGATGGCGACCTCGACCATGGGATGCGGCTCACCGTCGGGGGCGTGAAGATCACCTGCCTGCACACTCCAGGGCACAGCCCTGGCAGCGTGAGCTTCTACGTCCCCGCTTTGCACACCGTATTCGCGGGCGACACCCTCTTCGCCGGAGGCCCGGGGCCTACCGGTAGGTCGTTCTCCGAGTTCCCGACCCTCGTCGAATCGATCCGCACCAAGTTGCTGACTCTGCCCGCGGACACATCCGTCCGCACGGGGCACGGAGCGGCCACCACGGTGGGTGGCGAGGCTCCTGATTTGCAGGCATGGCTCGCTCTGGAGTGTTGAGGATCTCTCGTCCACGCTTCTCGTCGTTGTCCCGGCGCATACGCGGCAAGCATCGGCGAGGGGCGTTGAGCCATGCTCACCCACATCGTGCACAGTCCCGGTCGCGGCGCCCCCCCGGCACTACGTACCGTTGCACCCAACCGTCTCGGCCCAGGCCGACTCCGCCGCCAGAAGATGGGGCCAGAGCCTGACTCACTCGGTGAGCACGGCCGATTGGGCACTGGTACTTCGTGGCGGCGTGACGACGGCCGTTCCTACGGGGGCAGGGAACGGCCGTCGTCGGTCGGGCAGGCCGGAATCGAATTACGGCCCGTCAGAAACCTTACTGGCACTGGATCTTAGGATCGTTGACGAGCGGACGTCCGAAGAGGCGGGTTTACGCCGTACAAAACATCTCCTCTCGCGCCCCCAGAGGTGGCGCGTTCATGTTCTCGGGAGAGTGACGGTCGGGGGCGACCAACGCGACGTTGGCCGCCGAGTGGGGAGGGCGTCTACAGCCGTCCGTCTCCGCGCAGGCCCAGGAGTACCCGCCGACTGCACCTGGGAACGCATGTTCATCGGGCAGATGGTGCGAGTCGGCGCAGACGATCGGCAACCGCTGAGGTCAGGTCACGGCCCGGTCTGACCCCGTTGCCGGTCGGGCCGACCACCACGCGCGGACGGAGTAGCTGTACCGCGATCTTCTCCTGATGGCAGGGGTGGGGCCGGAACCCGGGTCGTCGAAGCCTTGTGCGCTCCCAGTCCTACCTGGAAGCGCACAACCTGCAGGAAGAGGCGAATCATACGGGTTCAACGCTGAGCTTCCTCAAGTGGCTCTGCACCGCTGGGCTGAGCGCTCACTGCAGGGTCAGCGGGGTTTCGGATGTTAGGTGGGACAGCTTCTCAGGGTTCCGGACGACGTAGAGGCCGGTGATGCGGTCGGCCTCTATACGGGCCGCCATGATGGAGTCCAGTTCACCGTCCAAGTGGATGGCCAACGCCGGACTGCCGTTGACCACGGTGGGGCCAATGGCGACCCGAGACCGGTTCTTGCGGAGCCCGCCGGTCAAGAGGCGGGCGACCTTGTCGGCGCCGACGACCGGCCGCAACACAGCGTGCTTCAGGCCGCCACCATCGCCCATATAGACGACCTCAGGCGCGAGCACATCCAGCAGCCCTTGCAGGTCCCCACCCTCCAGCGCCTGCAAGAACGTCTCCAGAGCCGCCCGTTTCTGACCCTGAGAAACCACCTCGCGCGGGCGCCGGGCTTCCACATGCCGACGGGCCCGGTGCGCGATCTGGCGGACGGCCGCTGGCGTCTTGTCGACCGCTGACGCGATCTCGTCGTAGCCGATGTCGAAGACCTCGTGCAGCACGAAGACGGCCCGCTCGGTCGGCGACAACGTCTCCAAGACGAGGAGCACCGCCATCGACACGCTCTCGGCCAGTTCCACGTCCTGGGCCACATCCGGCGCGGTCAGCAGCGGCTCCGGCAACCAAGGACCCACGTACGTCTCTTTGCGCCGCGACATAGTGCGCAGTCGGTTGAGCGCCTGCCGGGTCGTGATCCGGACGAGGTACGCGCGCTGGTCGCGCACCTGGTCCAGATCGACCTGGACCCATCTCAGCCAGGTCTCCTGCAGCACGTCCTCGGCGTCGGCGGCTGAGCCGAGCATCTCGTACGCGACGGTGAAGAGGAGATTACGGTGGGCGACGAACGCCTCGGTCGCCCGGTCAACCGCGTGATCATCGCTCATCTCTCAGTCTTCCTCTCAGCCGGCCTGGCTCTAGGCGGCCTGTCCGGCGATTGGTGTCTCGGCGGCCATAGCGTCCAGCGCCTTCTGGCGGCCGGCACCTCCCTTCATACGGTGCAGCTTGTACCCGCCGGGCTTGTGCGCCTCCTCGGCCAAGTGCTTCGGGATGCCTTTGCACACTCCTTCCTTCATCTTCGCGCCGAGGCGGCCGTCGATGCGCAGCGCCACCGCGACATCGGACTTGTTGCCGAACTGGAAGATGCCGGTGTCGCGGCCCGTGCTGATGCACTGCGCTCCGAACGACTGGTTGAGTGGTTCGGGCTGCTTCCCCGCCAGTCGGCTGAGCAGCGTGTCGGCGGCCCGCGCACCCATCGGCATCGCATACAGGCAGCTCATCCGGAGCGGTAGGCCCGAGGGTGCCGCCGAATCCCCGGCGGCGACGATGCGCTTGTCGTCCACGCTTGTCAGCGTCTCGTCCGTGAGCAGGCGGCCTAGGGCATCGGTGGTCAGCCCGCTGCGTACGGCCAGGTCGGGTACGCCGAAGCCGGCGGTCCAGATGGTCACCGTGCTTGGCAGCTCCCGGCCGTTGGTGAGCCGAACCGCATTACGCGTCACCGCGGTCACCTTCGAGTCGGGGCCTTCCACGACCGTCACACCGAGCGCCGCCAGCTGCTTGGCGACCGAACGCCGGCCCCGCGCATGCAGATACGGACCGAGCACCCCACCGCAGACCAGGGTCACGCTGCGGCCCTGCTCTGCCAGCTCGGCGGCGGCTTCGATGCCCAGCGGGCCGCCTCCCACCACCGTCACCGCGGCTGATGCGGGCGCGGCCTCGAGGGCCGGCAGCAGCCGCTGTACCTCCTCCAGGCTGGCAATTGGGTAGGCGAACTCGGCCGCCCCGAGCACGCGCGGGTCCGCGCTTCCGCTGCCCACCGCGTAGACCAGGTAGTCATAGCCGACCGTCTTACCGCTCGACAGCTCTACACAGCGCCCAGCCGTATCGATCCGCGTCACGCTGTCGACCACCAGCCGGGCGCCCTTCGCCAGGACCTCCTGGTAGTCGATGACGGCGGAGTCGGTCCCGCCCACCAGCTGATGCAGACGGACCCGGTGGACAAAGGTCGGGCGCGGATTGACCAGTGTCACGGTCACGTCGCCGCGCTGTGTCAGGCGATTGGCTGCCATGACGCCGGCGTACCCGCCGCCAATCACAACCACCTCGGTGTTCTCAGCCATGATGTCTCCCTCGTTTGCTTCGGGTTCGAGCACAAGACACCGCTTGAGAGGTCCCTGTGACATCATGTGAGTCAGATCACATAACGGGCATGTCGGTCGGTTCGGATTCCTGCCTGACCTCCTGGGTGCCGGCTTCTCCCGCGGGCCGTTCGGGTGGTGCAACCCGGGTGTCAGGCCCCTGCTCGGCCCGACAGTGATCATCACGCAGGGCATGGCCATTTTGCGGCGTCAACGCCAATCTGCCTGCTGCAAACGCCCTTCGAGCGGCATGCTGGCACCTTCACGAGGTTGATCTTCCGCCGGAGCATGATCCGGTGGCAGCGAAGTCGGCCGCCCGTTTCGAGCTGAAGAAGAGGAACGTCATGGCAGGAGCGTTGATCATAGGTGCGGGACCGGGAATCGGGCAGGCGGTGGCCCGGAGATTCGCCCGCGAAGGGCTACCGATCGGCCTTATGGCACGGACGAAGGTAACGGTGGCGGCAGCAGCCGAGTCCCTGGGCTCCTTGGGTGCGCGGGTTGTTCCCCTCGTGGCCGACGCGGCTGACGAGACCGCGTTGCGTGCCGCCCTGGACGCCGCCGTCGGTGAACTCGGCGAACCCGACTTCGTGGTCTACAACGCGGCAGCCATCCGGCCGGACGCCGTCGGTGAACTGTCGCATCGCGAGCACTTGGACACTTACGCGGTCAACGTCCTCGGCGCCCTCACGGTCGCAGCGCATCTTCTGCCCGGGATGGCACGGCGGGGAAAGGGCACCTTCGTCGTGACTGGTGGCATGCCCGAGATGAAGCCGCAGTATGTGAGCTTGTCGCTGGGCAAGGCCGGGGTGCGGGCGTTGGTCGAACTGCTCGACGCGGAGTACGGGGCGTCGGGTGTGCACGTCGCCACGGTCACCGTTGGTGGGGTGGTCGAGCCGGGGACGGCCCACGACCCTGATGACATCGCCGAGCATTACTGGCGTCTGCACGTGCAGTCGCGGGGGCAGTGGGAACGTGAAGTCCTCCACTGAGCCCATGCCGTCCTCCGTCACGTGGCTATCGGCTTTTTGCCCTGTCCCCGTCTCGTCGACTCACGCCGAGCGGCATGATCACCGCTCGGCTGCCTACCGGCGGGGAAGGTGTTGCAGATTCCTACCGTCGGTACGTAACCTGTAGCCACCCGCACGGCAACGACGGTCAACTGCGACTCGAGTGGCGAAAGCGGACCGGTCAGGAGGAGTGCAGAGACCATGACGCAGCAGACGGCGGCCAGGCGAACCGGACGCCGCACCCAACAGGAGCGCTCCTCCACGACCATGCAGCAACTCCTGGTCTCTGCGCGGAAGTTGTTCGCTCACAACGGATACGCTGCCACCTCACTCGACGCCATCTGCGATGCCGCCGAGGTCACCAAGGGTGCGTTCTACCATCACTTCAAGAACAAGGAACAGCTCTTCCGAGCGGTATACGAACGCGAGCAGCAGGACCTCTGCAGTGCCATCGCCCGAAGGTATTCCCACTGCAGCGACCCGTGGGAAGGGCTGTTCCAGGGTATGCGGGAGTTTCTGGTCGGATCCATGGAGCCCAGCACGCAGCGCATCACCCTCATCGACGCGCCGGGTGCGCTGGGGTGGGAGGCGATGCGCGAGATCCGTGCCGACTGTCGGCGCATGATGTTCCACGGCCTCTCTCAGGCTCTGGGCGAAGAGCGATTTCCCCGGCACGAGGTCGAGCCCTTGGTCTCCATTGTCTACGGCGCCCAGTGCGAAGCTGCCATGGCGATGGCGCACGCGGACGATCCCGAGGCACTGCTCGAGACGACCCTGCGCCAGTTCCGGTACCTCTTCGACTCCATTCGGCACCTGCCTCCCGCCCCGAAGCCATAACCCGACCGCCAGGCAGACGAGTTGCCGGTCTTGCGGCCCGGTAGGGCCTTCATGTGACGAGTGTCTGGGGAGACCGGCATCCCCTTCTTCGCGAACCGACCGGGCATGTTCCCGGTATCCCGAAGCCCGAGCTGCGCACTGAGGAGCAGCCCGGGCTTCGGGATACCGCCGGATCAGGCCCTCTTGGCGGCGAGGTGCTCACCCAGCGTGCGGATCACCTCGGTCGCGACGACCGCGTGCCCGCGGGTGTTGAGGTGCAGGCCGTCGGTGGCGAAGATCGGTTCCTTGCCCGCGGGATTGACGGGTAGGTCGACGTGCAGGCCACCCATCCGCTGTGTCACCGCCTGGGTGAGGTCAGAGAACTGCTGGAGCCGCTGCTTCATGATCGCCTTGTATTTGTCGGCCACGAACGGCGTCCAGGTGTTGTCGAACAAGCCCATCGTCACGACGGTGCAGCCCCGGCTGCGCAGCGCCGAGACGATACGGACCTGCTCCTTCTCGACGGCTGTCGTGTCGAAGTGCTTGCCCAACAAGTCGTTCCCGCCCGCCACCACGATGGCGATGTCCGGCTCGAAGTCCAGTGCCGGGTCGAGCTGACTGGCCCTGATATCTGCTGCCGAGAGGTCCCGCACGCCGAAGTTGTGGTACTCGAGCTTGGGGTTGATCCGGCGCAGCCCAGCTGCCACGCGATCGGCCCAGCTGAGGTCGGCGTAGCCCTCCACGGGTTCACGGATGCCGGCGACGATGCTGTCGCCGATGGCCGCGTATCGCGTCCAGGGGGCACCCTGAAGCTGGGCGGTGACCTCCTCCGCGGTCAGAAGGTGGGGGTCTTGAAGTTCGCCCGAGGGGAATTGCGTACTCGTCATGGTGACGTTTCCTTGTGGTGGCGGTGGTTGTTGCGTTGCAGTGGTCCCGCCGGAGCTGTCGGCGGCCCGCCGACAAGCGTGCGTGCCAGACGTCCAGCCGGACGGGACTTTCGCGCGGCCCTAGTTCGAGGTGCCGGCGGTCGGCGTCTCCTGTCCACCAGCAACCTGCTCGGGGGGCGTGGCTGCCAGGGGAGTGGGCGGCAGCTGGATGGTGAGGCCAAGCCCGAGAAGGGCCACCACCACCGAGGCGCATGCGGCGATCAGGTACACGCGCTCGAAGTCGGCAACGCCCTTGAGTGTTCCAGAGACCACTGTGGCCAGGATCGCGATGCCGATGGCGCCGCCGATCTGCCGGGCTGTCTGGTTCAGCCCTGTCGCCCCGGCGAATCGCAGCGGCGAGACGGAGAGCGCGGCGGCCGTGGACGTACCGGTGGTGATGGCGCCCATGCCGATGCCTGCCAAGACACCGAGGGGAAGCCAGTAGGGGAGGAACATCGAGTGGTCGGGGAGGGTGAAGGCGAGCAGGAAGCCGGTGCCGCCCAGGATGACCGCGCCGCCGACGGTGGCGAACCGTGGCCCGTACGTGGGCGGAAGTTTGCCGACCCGCATGGCGACGGCTGTCGCCGCGAACGCGCCCGGTGTCATGGCGAGTCCGGCCGTCAGCTCGGAATAGCCCCACACCTGGGTGACGTACAGGACGCCGGCCAGCAGCCATGAGAAGAGCGCGATGCCGTAGAAGAACGCGGCGGCGTTGGCCAGGGCGAAGGTTCGGTTGCGCCACAGGGAGATGTCCAGGGCGGGGGCCGGGTGCTTGGCGGAGCGCAGCAGGCTCAGGGCGACCAGGACCGGGCCGGCGATGACGCAGACCAGGCTGGAGGCCTCGGACCAGCCCCATTCGCTGCCCTTGCTGATACCGAGGCAGAGCAGGCCCACGCCAGCGCCGAGCGTGGTCGTGCCCAGCGTGTCCGGGAGCCTGCGCTCGGTCCTCGGGCCCGTCGAGCGCGGTATTGCGATTGCGCCGTAGAGGAGGAGGAGCCCGAAGGGGATGTTGATCATGAAGAGGGAGCGCCAGCCGAAGGCATCGACCAGAACTCCACCGACCGCGGGCCCGACCGCCGCCGCCAGAGCCGCTGCGGCACTCCACTGACCGATGGCCGCACGACGCTGTTCGGGCGGGGAGTCCATGAGCACGATGGCGAGTGACGCGGGGATCATCGCGGCTGCGCCGAGGCCTTGCACCGCGCGGGCCGCTAGGAGGACCCCGAGGCCGGGGGAGGCGGCGCACAGTACCGACGCCGCCGTGAAGACGCCCACGCCGGCGAGGAAGAGCGTGCGCCTGCCCAGTACGTCCGCGAGTCGCCCCGCCGGGGCGAGGAGAGCCGCGAAGACGATCGCGTACATGGTGATGACCCACGACAGGTCCTTGAACGCAGAGCCCGTGAGGTCCTCGCGCAAGTCGGGCATGGCGAGGTTCACGACAGTGACGTCGATCACGGCCAGGAACGAAGCTCCGGACGCCAGGAGCAGGAACGACGCTGGTGAACGCCGCGGGGGAGCGTCGGCATGGGTGGTGGCCACGTGACACACACTCCTTTTTAGATACCGTTGGTAGGAATGTATTTAGCCCGGATGACCTGCGTCAATGAGCTCCAGGCGGCGTGACTCACTTCACATACCGACAGTTGGTATCAATCCACGCTGCGCTCGACCCCGCCAGGGGGGCCTCCAGTGGGGCGGTCGGAGCGGACAACAGGGATTGCCTGACCCGTGGATCCTCAATACCTGAATATGAAGCTTGTACTTCAAATTCAGGAAGTAGCGAGCTAAGGTCAGCAACGTGGATGTTCCACGGCCGCCTGGAGGGGCGATGGCACCGCTCAAGATCGGCTATCTGCTGCCGACGCGTGATCAGACCGTTCGGGCGGAGCACGAGTTGGGGGGCCTGGTCGCTCAGGCCCGGCGGGCCGAGCGTCTGGGCCTCGACTCCGTGTGGGCCGGCGACAGCCCGATCACCCGGCCACGAGCGGACCCGCTGCTGCTCCTGGCTGCCGCGGCGCAGGCCACCGATCGGATCACGCTCGGCACGGCTGTGCTGCTGCCTGCCCTGCGCCACCCGATCCTTCTCGCGCATCAGCTGGCCACCCTCGACCGGCTCTCCGAAGGGCGACTGGTCGCCGGGCTTGGCGGGGGCTTCCCGACTCCGGCCACGCGGGCCCAATTCGCGGCCGTCGGCGTCCCCTTCGCTACCCGCGTCAGCCGCCTGGAGGAGTCGGTCGAGGTCATGCGGCAGCTTTGGTCCGGCGGAGCGGTGTCCCACCGCGGCGAGCACTTCAACTTCGATGACGTACGCATCTCGCCCCCGCCGACCCGTCCGCAAGGCCCGCCGATCTGGCTGGCCGCAGGAGGCGGACCCGCGCTGCGGCGCGTGGCACGTCTGGCTGACGGCTGGCTTCCCTACCCGCCCGCCGCGGCGATGTACGAGACACAACTCCGCACCATCGAAGAGTCCGAGCCTGCCCGCCCGGTCACTCCCGCCCTATACGCGACGCTCTGCCTGAACCAAGATCCGGAGCTGGCCCACCACCGTCTGCGCAGCAGCATCGAGGCCTACTACAGCGCTCCGCTCGAACGCGTCGCTGCGATCCAGAGCCTCTTCGCCGGCACCGCCCGCCAGGCCGCCGACCACCTCGCGCGCTACGTCCGGGCCGGTGCCCGGCACCTGGTGATCCGCCTGGCCACCGACGACCACGAGGCGGCTCTGGAGGAGTTCGCCGACCAACTGCTGCCCCTGCTGCGCGAGGAGAACCGATGACCACCACCTACGTACTCGTCCACGGCGCCTGGCATGGCCCCTGGGCCTGGGATCGGCTCGTCCCCTGCCTGCACGCCGCCGGTGCCCAGACGCTCACCCCCGACCTGTCCACCGGCGAGGATCACGGGCTCCATGACCATGCCGAGATCGTCACCGCGGTCCTCGAGTCCGTCCCCGAGGATGATGAACTCGTCCTGGTCGGCCACAGCTACGCCGGACTGGTCGTCCGGGAGGCGGCGGACAGGGCGCGCCGTACCGTCGACCACATCGTCCTCGTGGACGGCTGGGCGGGGCCCGACGGCGTGAGTCTGTTCTCTCTCGCGCCGGAGTTCCTCGTCGGCGCGGTCAGCGCGGCCGCAGCCGCCTCCCCCGGCGGGCGCCTGGCACCGGCGCCTCCGCCGGCCGCCTACGGGATCGTCGACGCCGCCGACGCCAACTGGCTCGCAACCCGTCTGGTGCCGCAACCGCTGCGCACGCTGAGCGAGGCCACGCGGCTGAGCGGACGCGTCGAGCAGATCCCCGGCACGGCCGTCCACTGCCGCCCGTCGACCTACCCGTTCGAGCGCTTCGGTGCGGAGCTCGGCTACCGGAGCCGTGTACTTGATGGCCCGCACGACATCATGCTGACCGATCCGGAGTCCCTCGCCCGGCTGCTGCTGGAGGTCCGCCAGTGCACGGATCCTGCGCTTCAGGAACAGGAAGCGCGGAGTCTAGAGTGAGGGCGTGGAGCAGCGAACGTACAACCAGTACTGCGCGACCGCGCGCACCCTCGACCTCGTCGGCGAGCGCTGGACGCTGCTGCTGATCCGCGAACTGCTAACCGGGCCCAAGCGGTACGGCGACCTCCAGACCAGCCTGCGCGGCCTCGGCACCGGGCTGCTCGCCACCCGGCTGAAGCACCTCGAACGCGAGGGCCTGGCCCGGAAGGTCATCCTGCCGCCGCCCGCCCGCACCCCCGCCTACGCCCTCACCGAGGCCGGCCAGGAACTCGGTCCCGCCATCTTGGCGCTGGCGAGCTGGGGCCTGAAGTGGGCCATGGGTGAGCGGCGTGAGACGGAGACCTTCCACCCCGGCTGGGCCGTGCTCGGCCTCCGCGCGTGCTTCGACCCAAAGGCCGCGGCCGGGCTCCGCGCGGTGTACGAGTTCCGCGTCGACGACGAGGTCTTCCACGCCCGGATCGACGACGGAACCATCGAGGCGCTGCACGGGCCCGCCCAGCACCCCGACGTGACGCTCGCGATGAGCGAGGAGGTGTTTCTCGGCGTGACCGCTCAGAGCCGGACACTGACTGAGGCGATCGCGGCCGGTGCCGCCTCGGCGACCGGCGATGCCGAGGCTCTGCGCAGGCTGAACGGACTCTTCCGACTGCCCTCTCCTCGATCCCGCATGGCGGGCTGACCCGGCCCCGCACTGGGCCGCAAGTCCGGACGCCTGCCGGACGTCGCCCGTCTTTGAACGAGTTCACACCGACGCCCTCGGCTCTGACAAGCAGGTGTCTGCGCCTTTCCGTCGAAGGCTCCTGTCTCGATGACCCCCGCACGTGAGCACAGCCGTTTGTGTCCACATGAGTGACAACGTCAACCCATTCGCATGAGTGGACGTCTTCCCCGACCGCCCCCTGGAGGGGAACCCTGTGGCCTTGTTCCCAACGCCGACGAGCTGCCCGAGACTCGGTCCTCCTCATTGAGTGCGCCCGTCGGCGGCCAGGTTGCGGCATCTGCCCGCCAATGCGCACCGCTTCGCGGCGAGACCCTCACAGAGCGTTCGGATCGCCCTCGATCGCGTGCAGGTCATCGGCAGCGGGCTTGGCGACCTGACCGTCCTCCCCGTACATCGCGCGCGACAGCCCGGCACGTATGCGCGCACTACGGTCGGCGGCAAGCACATTGCCGTCGGCGTCGGTCGACGGTTCCAACTGGACCGGGCGGTACTGCTGATGAGCCGTGAGCGTGTGGAGCTCCTCCGGTGAGAGCCGCTCGTGGACCTCGACGAACTCGCCGTGCGGCAGCCGTTTGATGATGCCTGTTTCACGGCCGTGGAGCACCTTCTCCCGGTCGCGGCGCTGCAGACCCAGGCAGATCCGCTTGGTCACGACGAACGCGATGACCGGTCCCGCGAAGAAGACGATCCGGACGACCCAGGTGATCGCGTTGATCGACAGGTGGAAGCGGGTGGCCCAGAGGTCGTTACCACCACCGATCAGCAGGACGAAGTACACGGTCAGCCACGCCACACCGAAGGCCGTACGCGTCGGTGCGTTGCGCGGCCGGTCGGCTATGTGGTGCTCGCGCTTGTCACCCGTTACCCATGCTTCCAGGAAGGGGTAGGCGGCGATGGCCACAAGTATCAGCGGGAAAATCACCAACGGGATGAAGACGCCCAGTGCGAGTGTGTGGCCGCCTAGGTTGATCTCCCATCCCGGCATCACGCGAATCAGTCCCTCGGCGAAGCCCATGTACCAGTCGGGCTGTGCGCCGGTGGACACCTGGTCGGGCCGGTAAGGGCCCAACGCCCAGATCGGGTTGATTGTGGCGATCGCCGCAAGGAGTGCGATGACACCGAAGACGAGGAAGAAGAAACCGCCCGCTTTTGCCGCATAGACCGGCATGAGCGGCATGCCGACCACGTTTTTGTTGGTGCGGCCGGGGCCGGCGAATTGAGTGTGCTTGTGGTAGAAGACGTACACCACATGCGTGACCACCAGGATTACCATGATGCCCGGCAACAGCAGAACGTGGAACGAGTAGAACCTGGCCACGATGTCGTCGCCGGGAAATTCCCCGCCGAACAGGAACATGGACAGGTATGTCCCCACGACGGGCACCGAAAGGAGTGCGCCCTCAAGGAAACGGACCCCGGTGCCCGACAGTAGGTCGTCCGGCAGTGAATATCCCGTGAAGCCGGTGAACATGCCCAGAAGGAAAAGCAGGGACCCGAACGTCCAGTTGACCTCGCGAGGTTTGCGGAATGCCCCCGTGAAGAAGACGCGCATCATGTGCACCAGCATGCCAGCGAGGAAGACCAGCGCCGCCCAGTGGTGGATCTGTCGGATCAGCAGGCCGCCGCGGACGTCGAAGCTGATGTCCAGGGTGGAGGCGTACGCCTCCGACATGCGTATGCCCTGCAGCGGGAGGTAGCTGCCGTGGTACTCCACCTCGTTCATCGATGGGTGGAAGAACATCGTCAGGTATACGCCCGTGAGGATGAGGATGATGAAGCTGTAGAGGCAGACCTCGCCGAGCATGAAGGACCAGTGGTCCGGGAAGATCTTGCGCATATTGGCCCTGGCCATGCCATAGATTCCCAGGCGTCCATCCGCCCAGTCCGCCGCGCGCTCTCCCGCAGAGGCCCTTTTAATGCGGGATTCCTCGGTTACTGTTCCCATTCGTGCCGCCAAAATGAGTAGGACAACTGCTCTGCGCTGTTACTCCGCATTTGATCTCCTCTGTTTTCCGCTGAGGGGCAGAGAAGGCTCGCAGGCCGATCGTTGAATGCTCCGTGTAGTCATGGGCACGGCCAGTAAACAGCGAGTGAGAAAACGATGATGGCAGTGCACATGGGGAACATTCCATTGTCCTCGAGGAACAGAGAGTCGAGATGAGGCAACTGCAGCGCCACGAACAAGACGGCATAGGCCTGCAGGGTTGCCGCAGGCAGGGTGATCATGGGGCCGTACCAGAAAGCACCTTTGCGTGCCACGGTGGGGGACACCTGCCCCAGTTCCGGTAGGAACCACCAGTGCCGACGAGGAGCCATCAGCCCCTCCCGGCGGTTTTGGGCGGAGGTACCGCACTCTCGCGCATCACAAGGTCACGACCCGGACGGTCCGGGTGGGACGGTGATCTTTGTCGACGGAACATCTGACCTCTTCGCTCACGTGCCTACGCACAAGACAAAGAGGCGACTCTGTTTGTGACAGGTCTGGGGTGTCGACTGGGTCACATCGCGGATGGCAGCGTGCACTTGGTACGCACACCCGCCCGGCCAGCCTGCGCGGGCCCGGGGCGCAGACGTACCGGGACGTGTCATCGCACTCGTGGGCGGCCCCTGTACGGCTGCCGTGCACACCACCCGGCGGGGCGTTCTCGTTTCAGGGGCCAGCGCTCTCTGCGTCCGCCAGCTTGTACACGTAAGAGTTTTGGTGGCTAACGGGTCGGCCGTCGGCGTCGAGCGGTGCCAGGGGGCTGATGGGTCGCCTGCTGTCGGTGTCGAGCAGCAACGAGTGAGCCTCACCCTCCGCGAAGAGGTGTCCCTCACCCCACTGCCGGAGAGCCACGAGGATGGTGAAGAGGTCGGCGCCCTTGTCGGTGAGGATGTATTCGCTGTACGCGGTGCCGTCCGAGGCTGGGCGCGTTTCGAGGACCCCTTGAGCCACGAGGGTGCGCAGCCGGTCGGTGAGGATGTTCCGTGAGGCGCCGAGGCTGCGCTGCAGGGCCCCGAAACGGCGGGTCCCGTCGAAGACATCGCGAATGATCAGCAGGGACCACCGGTCTCCGACCACGTCCACTGCCCGGGCCACGGGGCAAGCCGCCGTCGCCAGTGCCTCCTTCGATGTCCCCATCTGTACCTCCCGGGTGTGCCCGTCGGGACACATCTGCCCCGACGAAGTGGTTGCAAAACTGCACCACCGATCCTACGCTCGGAGCATCCGGTCTCATTTTGAAACCACCTTCAGGGAGAATCCGATGAGTGACGTGACTGATGCAGCTGCTGTGGCGGACGAGGCTCGGGTGAGCCCGGCCCGCGTAGCCGTAGTGCAGTTCGAGCCGCAGGTTGGTCTCGACAACCTCAAGGCGAACGCGGCCGCGGTCGAGCAGCGTCTGAACGCTGCGGGCGAGGCGGGCGCCTCGCTGGTCGTTCTGCCCGAACTGGCGACGACCGGCTATGTGTTCGAGACGCGGGAGGAGGCGTTCGCTCACTCCGAGACCATCCCGGACGGGCCGTCGCTGCAGATGTTCGAGCGGCTCGCCGCCGAGCACAGCATGTACATCGTCGGCTGTGTCGTTGAGCGGGACGGCGAGCGGCTCTACGACACGGCGGTGCTGGTGGGGCCCGATGGTTACATCGGCCGTTACCGCAAGACGCACCTGTGGAACACCGAGAAGCTGTGGTTCACCCCCGGCGACGAAGGGTTCGCGGTCTTCGACACCCGGATCGGCCGCATCGGTCTGCTGGTGTGCTGGGACATCTGGTTCCCCGAGACCGCCCGGATCGTGTCCCAGATGGGTGCCGACATCATCTGCATCCCGACCGGCTGGGTGTGGACCCCGCCGCCGCTCTACGACGCGAGCGGCGTCTGCATGGCCGCTCACCTCACGATCACGGCCGCGCACGCCAACAACGTCTTCATCGCGACGGCCGACCGTACGGGCCAGGAGCGCGGTGCCGGGTTCATGGGCAACTCGCTGATCGCCGGCACCAATGGATGGCCGATCGACCGCATCGCCGGTCCGGACGAGGACACGATCATCTACGCGGATGTGGACCTCACTGCGGCCCGCACCGCTCCGATCTGGAACCAGCTCAACGACCTGCACCGGGACCGCCGCACGGACCTGTATGACCCGATGCTCGGCTACCGCGGCGCCCCGCCGCTGCCGAGGTGACGTCATGAGCGCCGTTGCCGGCCCGACGAAACGCACACACAGGGCTGCACTCCAGATCCTCGTGGCGGTCGCGTCCGCCGCCGTCGTCGGCGCGGTCGCCTGGGCAGCGCTGACCGACGGGCCGGGTTGGGAGGGCGACCGCAGCGACCTGATGGGCCTGACCCGCTGGGTGCTGGCCGCGATCTCCGAACCTCAGTTCTACGTCGCCGGATCGGCCGGTGCCTTCCTGCTCGCCGGTGGCCTGGTGGGCCACATCGCCCACCGCCGCGGCCTGCACCTGCAGGGCTTCGTCCAGGCGTGCGGAACCGGGATGTGGCCGCCAGTGGCGGGCGCCGCCCTGCTCAGCCTCGTGCTCAGTGCACTGCTCTGGGGCACGACGCTGGCAGACGGGACCTGGCAACCACTCTTCGTGCCCCTGGTCTCGGTCGCTCCGGCGATCGTGGTCCTCTACGGGCCCGGCTGGCGGGTGCTGCTGACGGCCGCCGTCTCGGGGGCGCTGCTCGCTCCGCCGGCGGCGATCGCGATGGTCACCTGGGTCTGCGACCCGACCGGTCTGCCGCCTGTCGTCGGCGCGACTGGCGGCATGGTTCTGGCCGCTGCGGTGGCCTTCCTCATCTGTCCCCGGTTGCCATGGATGCCCCAGTTCTGGGCCTGGCGGTCCGCGGCACCCGCCGCGCCAGCCCCTGCCCCACAGCCGGCGCGGCACGGACTGGTGTGGGTTCTCCGGCGGGCACTGGCCGACCTCTCCGAGGCCCAGTTCTTCGGCAACGAGTGGGCGAGCGCGGCGCTCGTCGCCGGTGCGCTTCTCACTCACGTGCTGGCACCGGACTCGCTGGTCTACGGATCGGGTCTGTTCCTGACGGTCCTGATCGGACAGCTCACGACTGCCCTGATCGGGGTGACCTTCTGGCGGCAGCGATGGCGGGTGGCGGGCTTCTACCCGACGTTCGTTCCCGTGGTGTCCGTCGTTCCGGCGGCGATTCTCACCTACAACGGCGCTCTGCTGGCCACTGCGGTCGCGGCGCTGGCCGGAGCACTCGTCGCGCCTCCGGCAGCCGCGCTGATATCGGCCCGTCTCCCCGCGAGTTTCCACCCCTTCGTCGGCAACGTCGCCGCCATGAGCATCAGCACGGCGCTGATCGTGCCGCTGCTCTCCTTCCTTCCGGGAGTCTCGAAATGACATCCACCCTCCCCTTCACCATTTCCGAACTCGGTTCCGCGCTGCGACGGGGCACGACGTCAGCCGTCCAACTGGCCGAAGACGCACTGCGCCGCATCGAGGACCGCAACCCGGCCGTGAACGCCTTCGTCTTCGTCGACACCGCGGGCGCCATCGCCGCGGCCGAGCGGGCGGACGCCGATCTCGCCGCCGGACGCGACCGCGGGCCGCTGCACGGCGTCCCGGTGGCAGTCAAGGACCTCATCGACATGGCCGGCCTGCCGACCACTTGCGGATCGGCCTCGTCCTTCGGCACAACTCGGGCGGTCGAGGATGCCGAGATCGTCACCCGCCTGCGGCGCGCCGGTGCGGTGATCGTCGGGAAGACGACCCTCCACGAGTTCGCCTACGGCGCGACAGGCGACCGCTCGGTCCACGGCCCCTCCAGGAACCCGGCCGACACCGAACGCATGACCGGCGGCAGCAGTGGCGGCAGCGCCGCCGCTGTCGCGGACGGCATGGTGCCGCTCGCACTGGGCACCGACACCGCAGGATCGGTACGGGTCCCCGCCGCGGTGTGCGGCGTGGTCGGCTACAAGCCGGCCTTCGGCTCCCTCCCGGTGGACGGCGTCTTCCCGTTGGCACCGACACTCGACCACGTCGGCCTGTTCGCCAGGAGCAGCCATGACGCACTCCTGGCGAACAACGCTCTCATCGGCGCGGCCCTCGACGGCATGCCGCCGGCCGGCGCCCCGGCCCACGGAGACCCCGTGGCCTGGATCCCCCCGGAGGACTTCGGTCCCAGCGATCCGCGCGTCACCGAAGTCGCCCGCTCCTTCCTCGTCCGCGGCGGAGCGCTGCCCTACACCCTCTCCGGCGCGCTGGGAGACGTCGCGGATCTGTTCCGGACGTTCTCGACCCTGCAGGGACACGAGGCGTACGCCGTCCACGCCGATCACCTCAGCGGCGAGGAGTCGCTGATCGACCCCGACGTCGTGACACGGCTTCGAACCGGACAGTCGGTTACCGCCGAGCAGTACGCGGCGGCCGACCTCACGCGCCGCCGGTTCCGCGACCGCGTCCTGGCACTCCTCGACCAGCATCCGATCATCGCCATGCCCGCCGTCCCGGTCACCGCACCGCGGATCGATCAGCGAACCGTACAAGCCGGCGGCAGCACCCTGGAGACCCGCGCAGCCCTGCTGTCCCTCACCAGCCCCTGGAACATGGCCGGTGTGCCCGCCCTGAGCGTGCCCGCAGGTCATGTCGACGGACTGCCGCTCGGCCTTCAGCTCATCGCCGCCCCGGCCAACGAGGAGCGGCTCTTCAGCATCGCCACCGCCATCGAGATCAACGCCGCAGCCGTCGCGCACTGACGGCCGACGGCCCACCAGCGAAAGGCACAGCACATGCCCTCCATCCAGATCGACCTGCCGCTCCAGGTGTCGGCCCCCGAGAAACGAGAACTCGCCGGACACATCGGAAAGATCTACGCCGAACGCATGGAGGTCAACGCCGACCTCCTCACCGTCTCCATCCACGACCTCGGCAGCGGTGGTGTCTGGCGGTGCCACGAGGACGGCGAACCGACACCGTCCGCCCTCATCATGTGCGACATCCGCAGCGGACGCCCCCGCGAGACCCGGGCGGCCCTCGCGCAGGCACTGATCGACGTCTGCGTCGAACGGCTCGCCCTCGACAGCCTGTGGATCAAGGTCGAGTTCACGCAGCACTCCGGTGACGAGATGTACCACCCACATCTCGGGGGCTTCAACACGGACTGGACGGGCAACGAACGTACCTGACCGACGCAGAGAGGACGCCCGGCCTTGCTCACTCGGCGCGGACAGCGCCCCGTCACCAGTTGTCCTGTACCGCGCCCGCGGTACAGGACAACGACGGCCTCAAATCCGCCGCAGATGCGCCTCCCGAGACGAGCGGTCCAGGCTCAGCTTTCCTTGCGCCGGTCGAACCACATCGTCGCCACCGTTGACAGCAGACCGGCCCAGAACAGCACCTGGGGGACCGTACGTTGCGTCCATGGCACCTGGGTGATGAGCAGGGCGCACAGCATGGCCCACGCCGCCTGGGCCAAAACGATCCGCGGCCAGAGTCGGCGCCGGACCAGCGAGCGCAGATTGACCCGGACACCGGCGCGCAGCCGCCGGTACCTCAGCAGGGCCCCCACGACCCACACCACGGCCATGGGGACGAGATCCCAGAGCCGCTGGCCCAGAGGCAGGGGCAGTTCCCGCTGGGTCTCGCCCTCTGTGACGAACAGGTCGAGGCCCACGGCGGCGAGAGCGAGGCAGAGCAGGGCGAGCCAGCGGACGCCGCGCAGCAGACGGAAGGAGGCGCGGTCCAGCCCGCTGCGCAAGGGTGCGGATTCCGGGGCGGTGGCCAGCGCGTCGGCGTACAGGGAGGCGGCCTCGGCGGCCTTGACGCCGGGTGTGGTCGCAGCCTTCCCGGCCCGCCGGGTCAGGGCCCGCTCATGGTGCGGGTCGAGCCGGAGGATGGCCTCGTCGAGCTGGTCGGCTGTGGCCCGATTGCCGGCCATGTCGGCGATCGTCCAGGCCACTTCATGGCCGAACACTTCCTCGGGGGCCAACCGGATGGCCTCCCGGGCCAGTTCGCCGGACTCCCGCAGAGCAGCGTCATGGTCCTCGCGCCTGACCTGCCCGCCGTTGGCCTGCCCGGAGCGGATGTCCCTGATGCGCCACAGCCAGTCGGCGAGCAGCGCGTAGCCCTGCCAGTGGGCGGGGGTGATGCGGATGACCTCGCGCAGGACGCCTTCGGTCTCCAGGAAGCGCCCGGCGGCGCGCAGGGCGTGTGCGTGCATGACCAGCGCCCCGATGTCCGCCGCGTCCACCGCCAGCGCCCGCTCCGTCGCCTCCAGGGCCTTCGTCCCGTCCTTCTCGTCCCCCAGGTGACTGCGGGCGAAGTTGACCCAGGCACGGACATCCTGTGGGTCCTCGGCGAGCCGCAGGGTCAACAGCTCCCGGGCCTCGGCATACCTCTTCAGGTCGATGAGCAGATCGGCCCGCTCGACCGCGGGGTGCAACGCGAACGCCGTCACAACTTGCGCCTCTTCTTCAGGTACGCGACCAGATCGTCGTACATCCCTCCATCGTTGGCGAACATCGCGACGTTCCGTGCTGACGCGAACCAGGGTTCGGCGGACGGAACGGTCTCTTTCGCGGCCGCCAGCAGGTCCCTCATACCGATCATGCGGAGGGTGCCGGTGCGCGCCGAGTCCAGCAGCGCCTGCTCGGCCGCCGCCTCGCAGACATGGGCCAGATCTGCGCCGGAGAGGCCTTCGGTGGCCTTGACCAACTTGCCCAAGTCGACGTTCTCGATTGGCCGGTCCCGCAGGTGGTAGCGGAGGATCGCCTCCCGGGCGGGACCGTCGGGTGGCAGGACGAGGATGGTCCGGTCCAGACGTCCCGGGCGGCGCAGGGCGGTGTCCACGTCCCAGGGCACATTGGTGGCCGCCAGCACGAACACACCCTCGTTCGCCGCCGAGTCGATGCCGTCCAGTTCGGTGAGCAACTGGTTGACGGTGTTGCGCATCCCGCTCTGTGCGGTACGGCTGCGCTTGGCACCGAGGGCGTCCAGCTCGTCCAGGAAAACCACGCACGGCGCCTGCCGGCGAGCGGTCTCGAAGACCTCGTGCATGTTGCGCTCGGAGCTGCCCATCCACATGTCGAGGACGTCGTTGACCGACACCGACAGGAACGCGGCACCGAGCTCCCCGGCGATCGCCCGGGCGATGAATGTCTTGCCGCACCCGGGCGGTCCGTACAGCAGCAGCCCACCGCGCAGGCTCTTGCCGTATAGCGCACGCAGCTCCGGGTTGCGCAACGGCGCGAGGAACGCGGCCTCAAGGCGGTCCTTCACCTCGTGCATGCCGCCGACATCGGCCAGCCGCACGACGCCGGGCTTCTCGACCTCCCACGCCTGCGCGGCGCCGGGGTCGCCCTGCTCGTCCGCCGGGATCGGCGTCTCGATGAAGCGCGGCGGAACGACGTCGCCGACCTGCTCCTCGGCGGCGCTCCAGTCGAATCCGGGCCGGGAGGCGGGCGGCTGGGCGGGCACGCCCATGGCCCGCGCCATCAGCTCCCGGGCCCGGGCATCGCCCGGCGCGTACTGCAGGGCCACGGCCGCCTCGCCGACCGCGGCGTCCGCTTGACCGGCTTCCAGCAGGAGCTGGGCCAGGTGTACCCGCAGGGGGACGTCGGAGGGGGCGGCAGCCAGGGCGGTACGAAGACTCTGTATGAGAGGGGAGTCGTCCTGCATGGCCCATACTCTACGTCGCCCTCTCCCGGCCCTTGGCCCGCCGACCAATTGGCGTGATCCCGCCGCACGAGCGGGTCAATTGAGTCCAGGACGCAGCCTTTTGCCGCGTCTGCGGCCCAGGCACCGATGAGTGGTTGCCCCCGAACTCTGGTCGCGAGGGACGGCTGGTGTTCTGCGGGGTGGGAGCTGGCGGGACGGTTTGGCGGTATTGCCGGGAGTGTGGTGCCACAGGGGGCCGGCGCGGCATGGACCACAGTGCGGACACGAGTGTGAAGGAGAGCGCCACTACAAAGCAGGTATGGCTCAGTGTGGTGAGAAAGAGAAGGTGGTCCTCACCCTGGCGTCCGAATGACAGGTACTCATTCATGGCATGCGGATGCTTAGTCCCACCACGGTGCTGGACGAGGCGCGGTGCTGGTGACATTGGCGATATCTTCCGCGACGCCGATCGACCGGGCGAACATGCGGGCCGCGACGCGGCCGGTGGGCGCTGGCACCGAGTAGGTGTAGCAGCCCAGGAGACCGAGACGGTCATAGGTGGGACGGAGCCGTTCGAAGTCCGGGCCCGCTCCGGTCGGCAAACCCGGGGGCGGTCGGACCCTCGTCCGTGGCGGTCGGGTCGTGGCACATGACGCCGGAATCGCGGAGCGCCCCGTCCTGGTCGAGTTCGACACCTTCGAGCAGGCCGTCGCGGCGTACGAGAGTGCGGCCAACCAGAAGGCGTTGGTTGCCCTCTCCGACGGCGTCGAGCGTGACTTCCGCATCGTCGAAGGCTTCGACTATCGACGTCCAGCCGGACGCCCAACTTGCTCGCGCAGGTCAGCATCCTGCGCCCGGCCATCTTCGCTGTCATAAGGCACCACCACACCGCGAAGGCGTCTCCCGCTCACACCTCCGCAACCAGACGGGTCATGCGGGGCCCTGGTGCCTGGTGCCCGGCGTCTGAGTGCCGGTCCGGTGTGGGCGGTCAGCATGCGCCCTTCTTGGACGTCACGGCCGCCAGCCGTGACCTCGTTGGGTCCAGGTTTTCTCGTCGAGCCCCGGTGGTGTGTAGTCGTCTTTCTTCGAGCGCACACGCTTGATGTGGGTGCAGAACTCCGTGTCCGTGCCGTTCGCGGACACCTCGAAGTACGCGTCGGCATCCTTGTTGCCGGGGGCAGGGTCGGTGCCCACACCGCCCTGAGGGGCGTCGCCACCGCCGTTCTCGGCCACTTTGCTCTTAATGAGCGTTTCCTAGTCGTGGAGGGCAACCACGGGTTCACCCGACTCGTCGACCCGGTACAGGAAGCCGTCCAGCTCGTACGTGGCTTGCTCCACCGCGCTCGTCAGCTCGTCATCACTCCACTTCTGGCCGTCGGAAACGGCCAGACCTTGAAAGCCTTGTATGACGCCGCCCACGGCGAAACCCACCAGAAGAAGGCGCGCGACGATGAACGCGGCGTCTGGGATGCCAGGTGCGGACGGGTTCAAGGAGGTGCGCCAGGAACGGACCCGGTCCGCCGTCACGCACGCCATGAGGATCAGCAGCCCCGACAAGACGAAGAGGAAGACCGAGAGCTTCGTCAGCATGCCTGACCTCCGTCCACTGGCCGCCGTGCACCGTCACGGTTTTGACGGTGCACGGTACTGTCTGCGGCCCTCACGATCTCGAAGAGCGATTCCGATGGGCTCAGGTCAGTTCCTTGTGCATCACGATGCAGGCGCGGCCGTACTGCTTGTCGGCACGGCGGTCGATTTCCTGCCAGCCCAGTGAGCTCCAGAAGGTGAGGGCGGGAGGGTTGTTCTCCAGGACGGCAAGCCGGATGCCCTCCCGTTCCTGGCTGCGGAACCGCTCCTCGACCAGATCGGCCAGTAGCCGGCCGACGCCCGTGCGGTGAAAGCTGCCGTGCACCATCAGTAGCCCGATCCAGGGCTGGCCGTCCGTGGGGTGGCGATCGAGCAGACAAAGGAGTCCGATGAGCTGCCCCCGCTCATCGCGGGCGAGCAGCACTTCGCAGCCTTCGGTAGCGGCCTCCCTACGCAGGTCGCTTTCGACCTGGTCGGCCTGAACGTTCTCTGGGTCGTACTCACCCGCGGCGCGCCAGTACTCCGGGTTGCTCGCGTACAGGTCGACCACCTCGGCGATTTCCTGCGATGAGAAGCCGAGAGGGGAAAGGGAAAGGGTGGACACGCGGGCCAGGATAGTCAGCGTTGGTCGTGGGTGGGCTGACACAACCGCCAGCACGGCCAGGGGACTTCGGTGCGGTCTGAGATCAGGGCTCCACCGGCGACCAGGGGGCGGAGCGCACGTGCGTGACGCTGTTCCGGGTGCGGGCCCTTGGGGGGCCGTCGGCCGCCTTGCCGATCGCGACCATCGAGACGATCGCCCAGCCCGGGGCCGGGTCCAGCTCCTTGGTGAGCCCCTCCAGGTCGAAGGCCCGGAACTGGTGCGCAGCGAGCCCCATGGCCTGGGCCTGGACAGTCATGTGGGCGACGGCCTGGCCGAGGTCGTAGTCCGCGAACTCGGAGTAGAGCACCTGCGTGTCATCGACGTACCGGCGCGTCAGCGTGACGACGAGCAGGCTCGCGTCCCCTGCCCAGCGGGCCGAGCTCGGCGCAAGGTGCGGCAGTACCCGGTCTTGCTCCGGCTCGCCGGGCCTGCCGGTGAAGAAGCCCCACGGCTGGGAGTTCCCCGCCGACGGCGCCCATCGCGCGGCTTCCAGCAGCAGCTCGAGCGCATAGTCGTCGACCACCGCCGACGGATCGAACCGGGCAGGGCTGAAACGCTCGGCAAGGAGCGGGTGTATGCCGGGGGGCGTCTCCTGGGGACGGCGCATGTTCCGCTGCAACCGGCGACCGCCAGAGCGTATTCCCGCAAGCAGTCGCTGGGCCGGGCTCGGCACCTGCCGAGGGAGCCGGAGGCGGTCCTAGGGACATACCTCCCTGCCGCCCCGGACACGCGCCCACTGCCCGAAGAAGGGGCACCGGGTCATGGACGTCAGCCGGAGCCGGTTCGCGGGGCGGACAGGGTCTTCTCCAGCAGCGCGTACGGAGGGCTGTCGATGAGGTAGAAGTGGTTTCCGGAGACTGGCGCCTCTTGGACGGCACCCGTGCTCAGCGCGCTCCACGGGCGGAGGTCCGCGTCGTCGTCCCGGTCGTCGACGATGGTGGTGACCGGACAGCTGAGCAGCGGCTCCGGCGCCATGGCGTACCTGTGGAACATGCGGCCGTCGGCGATCAGATACGGCATGACCACCTCCTGGAAGATCGGGTCGGCTGCTATCGCCGTGTCGGTGCCACCCATCCTGACCAGGTCCGCGAGCAGTTGCTCGGGGTCCTCCTCGGGGCCGGAGAGGACGGGCAGCGGGGCGTCACGGGAACCGGAGGCGAAGAGGTGCTCGATGTGGATGCCCCGGTGTTGCAGTGCCCGCGCCGTCTCCAGGGCCACGGGAGCGCCCAGGATGTGACCGAAGAGGGCCAGCGGGAGGCCCGCCAGCGGTACCAGTGCGTCGGCGATGTGGGAGGCGAGCCGGACGAGGTCCTCTGGAGGTTCCTCATCCAAGCGGTCGGCACGCCCCGGGTACTGGACGGCGTACACCTCCACCTCGGACAGCGACTGGCCCCATGCCCGGTAGAAGGAGGCCGAACCCCCGGCGTGCGGGAAGCATACGAGACGGATGCGCGCATCGGGACGAGCGGTCTTGCACACGAGCCCGCGTGAGGTGGGTGTGGTCACTGTCCGGCTCTCTTACGTGCGCGCTGCTGACGAAGTCTGGCCGTACGGGCTCTGCGGGCGGCTTCGGCGGAGCCGGATCGGCCCGTCTCATCCCCCTGCTCATGACAGGCGCGGATGAGCGCGGCCTGGGCCGACACCGTGGTCTCCTGGAACAGTGAGACGATCGTCGGCCGCAGCCCGCAACGCTGCTCCAGCACGTCCTGCAATTTGAACATGGACAGTGAATGGCCGCCGAGATCGAAGAAGTTGACGTCCATGGGCACGGTGTCCACGTCCAGTACCTCGGACCAGGCGGCCGTCACCTGGGCGAGCAGGGGATCTCCGACGACGGGCGGGGCCGCGACCGCGGGCCGGGTCGCCGGCGGCTCCGCGGCGAGCGCCCGCAAGCGCGCGGTCGACTTTTCCGTTGAGGTTGCGCGGCAGTCCCGGCAGCACCCGCAGTTCACCCGGCACCATAACCGAAGGCAGCTTCTCCGCGAGAGCACGGCGCAGCGTGACCGGATCCGTGTTCCCCGCCGAGGCGACGAAGCCGATCAGGCCGGCTCCCTGTGCGTCGGGCAGGACGACCGCTTCCTGGACGCCGGCCAGCAGGCACAGCGTCTCCTCGATCGCGCCGGGCTGCACGCGATGGCCACGCACCTTGACCTGATCGTCGTTCCGTCCGATGAAGTCGAGCCGGTGCTCCGCGTTCCAGCGCACGAGGTCACCGGTCCGGTACATGCGCGCGCCGGCTTCGGGAGCGAAGGGATCCTCGGGAAAGGCCTCCGCTGTGGCCTCCGGCCGGTCGAAGTAGCCACGCGTCACCCCGGCCCCGCCGATGAACAACTCGCCTTCCGTGCACGGCGGTAGGGTGTTGAATTCGCCGTCGAGCACGTAGAGCCGAGTGCCTGGGACAGGGCCCCCGATGCTGACCGGCCCCGGGCCGGTGAAGCGGTGGTACGTGGCCCACACGGTCGCCTCGGTGGGGCCGTATTCGTTGACCAGTTCCACCCCAGAGGAGTGCAGGGTGAAGTGCCGGTCGGCCAGGGTTTGCGGCAGGACTTCGCCCGCCACGATCGCCTGCCGCAGCGAGGCCAGGGACGCTGTCCCGACGCGCTCGGCGGCGTCGAGCAGCAGTCCGTACATCGTGGGCACGTACAGCGTGCGGTCCACGTGGTGGCGGCTGATGAGGGAGACCAGCTGTTCGGCGTCGCGCAGCTCGTCCGCGGAGGTCACGACCAAGCAGCCGCCCGCCAGGAGCGTCCCCCAGATACCGGCGACCGACGAATCGAAGGCCAGAGGGGACAGCAGCAGGAAAGTCGGAGTGCCCGAGTAGACCATGAGACGGACCTGTGTCGACGCGGCGAGATTGCGGTGCTCGACGATGACGCCCTTGGGTTCGCCCGCGCTGCCCGAGGTGTAGATGAGGTACGCGGCGTCAGCCGGGCCGGTCGTGGCGGCGAAGGAGGCGGGGGCGCCGGAGGTCGCGGCGTCCGGGGCGTACGTGACCGTCACGACGGGCACCGGGGAGTCGGCCGTGCGAGGCCGGGTGTGCGCCGTAGCCGCAACGGCTTTCACCTGGGCATCCCCGAGGATCACGGCGAGCCGCTCGGCGGGCTGGGCCAGATCGATGGGCACGTAGGCGGCGCCCGCTCCGAGGATGCCGAGCACGGCCGCGATCATTGCGGCGGACGGCTCCGCCAGCACGGCGACCCGGTCTCCGGCACCGACCCTGGCAGCGGCGAGTCGGTGAGAGAACTGCCGTGCCCAGGCGATCAGTTCGCCGTAGGAGACGACGTCCTCACCGCAGCGCACGGCGACCGCCGAGGGACGGTTGGTAGCAAACCTGGCCACCGCCTCGTGTGTGGGAACGAAGGGGACGTCCGGTAGTACGCCGCCCACGGTGGAGGCGGTCGTCTCCTGTACCGCTCCGACGCTGTCCTTTGGCCTGGACAGGGTGGAATTTATGTGGCGTATAGACGCCATAAAAAGCAACTCCCCAAAACTGTCGACGGGACCCTGGGGTTCGTTCGCAGTCAATGCGGTTCAACCAGGTGTGTCACCACTACGTAAACGAACTCCGTGGTGTGAGTCCGTCCATTGCTCTCTTGGTCGGTCAGGATTCAGTTGTGAATGTCCGGTCTCTTCCGCCTTGAACCACGAAGCCGCCGATGTCGAGGCCATGTGGGTGTTTCATGTCATGTCCCCTTTCGAAGAGCGAAATCGAGGCTTCAGAGGGCGTCCGAGGGTGCCGCATCCGCCTCTTCAGACTCGGCGGACCACCGCGACATGCCCGTTCAGCGTCCGTCGTACGAGCATCTCGCGCACCGGGGCCGGATCCCGAACTCGCTGTTCACTCTGCGGATGAGCCGGGTGATCAGCAGGGAGTCGCCGCCCTGGTCGAAGAAGTCGGCGTCCGCCGGGATGTCGTCACGGCCCAGCAGCTCCGACCAGAGCCGAGTCACTCCTCCAGCCGGGTCGATCGGGGCAGGGGCCTCGGTCATTGGTTCTTCGGGCGGCGGTGTGAGGGTGGGAGAGCGCTTCGGGTCCGGCGCGGGCGCGCTCGGCACATCCGGGGCCTTCACTGCCTCAGGGGCTAACAAGGAGGGCCCCGCGAAGGGGTAGCCGGGCAGCCTGGCCCTGCGTCCGTTGCCGGTGAGGTCTGCCGACGCGACCGGCTGCCCCAGGGTCCACAGGGCACCGACGCCGCTCAGCACCGTGGACGACGACGCGTCCTTGACCGGGTCCAGGGCGACCGCTGGGATTCCGGCGGCCTCCGCCATCGGTGAGAGGGGGCGTCCGGGGCCGATCTCCACGGCCAGGGCGCCCGGCAGGTGTGCGGCCAGCGCCTCGAGTGCGGCGCCGAACAGCACGGTCTGCCGGACCTGCATCACGAACATGTCGCGGGACAGCTCGGTACCCGCCGCGGCGACTTGGCCGGACACATTGAGCGCGATCGGCAAATTCGTCGGCCGGAGGTCGATCCCGGCCATCGCCTCGGTGAGCGCGGGCAGCGCGGGCTCGATCAGGCGAGAATGGCCCGCGTGACTGTAGCGCAGGCGGCGCATGAAAAATCGACTGCCCAGGTGCTCTTGATACGCGTCGACCTCATCCACCGGCCCGCCCAGCACGCAGGAGTCCGGGCCGTTGACCGCGGCCACGTCGAGCTTGAGACCCCACTCCTCGGCGAGCGCCACGGCCGACTTCACGTCGGTCCCGATGGCGAGCATCGCACCCTGCGGGCAGTCCTGCATGGACTGGCCGCGCGCCGTGATGAACGCGGCGGCGTCCTCCCGGCCGAGGGCTCCGGCGACGGCCGCCGCGGAGATCTCGCCGGAGCTGTGCTCGCCGACCGCGGCCGGTCGGACCCCCAGCTCCTGGAGGGCTGTCGCCGCCGCGTAGCCGACCGCGAAGAGCGCCGGCTGTGCCAGCGCGGGCCAGCTCAGCTCGGCGGCAGGGAATCCGGGGTCGTACAGTGCCCGCCGCAGCCGCTCCGCCTGCGGGGCGGTGAAGGCGGCGAGACACCGGTCGAGCGCATGGCGGAACCCGGGGAGAGCGGTGAACAGCTCAGCCATGCCCGGGCGTTGGGTACCGCCACCGGGAAGGAAGACCGCGGGGGCGGCCCCCGACGCCGGCGTGGTGCCCCGGGAGGCCCGGGATCGGTTGGCAAGACGTTCGGCGACCTCGGCACTCGTGCGGCCGGTGACCGCGAGGCGCTCACCGAGGGCCGGGCGGCCGTGGACCAGCGTGGCGCACACCTCACCGAGATCCGGGTCGTGCTTCTGGAGATGGGCTGTCAAGTCAGTGGCCATGCGGTCGAGCGCCTCCGGATCCGCCGCGGACAGCAGGGCCAAGCGCTCTGGTGGCGTCTGGGTCACCGGGAACGTATCCGGAGCGGGCCTTTCCCTTGGCGGCGGCTCGATCACGACGTGCGCGTTGGTGCCGCCGATGCCGAAGGCGCTCACTCCGGCGCGCTGCGGAAGTGCACCAGCCCACGGGGCCGCCTCGGTGGGGATGTACAGCGGGCAATTCTCGGTCTCGAGCAGGGGATTGGGCTCGATGAATCCCGCCACGGGCGGGATCACGCCGTCGCGTACCACGAGCAGTGCCCTGATCAGTGCGGCGACCCCCGCGGCAGCGTCGAAATGGCCGACGCTGGCCTTCACCGCTCCTACTGCCACGCTGCCCGGTCGGGCGCCGGCTCGGCGCAACGCGGTCGAGGCCGCCGTCCACTCGATCCGATCGCCGATGCGGGTGCCCGTGCCATGCGCCTCGAGGTAGCCGATGGTCCCGCCGTCGACCTCGGCCGTGTTCAGCGCGGCGTTGATGACGCGTTCCTGCCCGGCAGTGGAGGGTGCGTAGTAACCGGCCTGCGCGTTCCCGTCGTTGTTGATCGCGGATCCCAGGATGACGCCGTACGGCTCAGGGTCGTTCTCGGTGACGTCCGACAGTCGGCGCAACACCACGGCACCGGCACCGGACCCGGCGATCACCCCGTCCGCCTCCCGGTCGAACGTCCGGCACACACCGGTCGTGGAACCTCACCCCACCGGATTCCGCAGCGTCGGCCACAGGGGCGGCAACCGAGCCCGTCGCGCCGTCCACGTTAGCGCTGCGAGTGTTCGTCGGCATCGGCTTCCTCCTGCTCGCCGTCGCGTACGCGACGTTCGTCATCGTCGTGCTGGACCAGTCATATAGCGGAGACGGGGCCGACGGCCCTCTGGCGGATGTGGCCCAGTCGTCGATGGGCCTCTCCGCAGCGGCGGGGCTGTTGCACTCTGCCTGCCAAGTGCTGCCGTGAGCCACACCGCGCGGAACGGAGCCGTGATGTTGCAGTACACGCTGGCGTTCGCCGGGCCGGTCTTGGCCGCCATCGACGGGCACCTAGCTTGATCTGCAACCTGTGCGACGACGTCGTGAGGTGATGTGTTCCTTCATCTGCAGGGCCTCGCTAGATGTGTATCTCGCGCAGCAGTGCCGGCACCGCCGCCGCACCCATGTACGTCAAGGCCCCTTGCGGCCCGCCGCCGCCTCAGGTCTCCCAGAACCCTGACCAACTCCGCGTCGCCGTCTCCTGTCGCTCGGGTGCACGGACGACGCTCACTATGCCCGCCGGGTAATGGCTGTTCACTGCGGCATGCACTTCGGTGAGGGTGGCATCGGCCAAGGCTCTCGCCGGTTCATTTCCTTCGCGCAGTGTTTGGCGGAGGTAGGTGCGGTCCTGGCAGAGCGCCGCCAAGAGGAGGAGCGACGACTCGGGGCGGCCGACGGGGTAGTAGGTGATGTGGCGCTCGGAGTGGGACTTGACGCCGTCGGCACTGAGGAACAGCGGTGCACCCCGAGGGCATCGCGTCGGGCTGGGGGAATACTGCGCCACGGGTGTCATCGCGATCGTTAGAGCGGAGGCCTGGTGGGTGGGATAGGTGACCAACAGGCCGTTGACGGAGGACTGCCGGGATGTGCGATCTCAGGTGGTCCAGGACCAGTTCTTCGACGTCATCGGCGAGGTTGCCCGCGGCATCGCGAAGAAAGTGAATTGACGTGAAAGTCGGACAAGTCGGCGCTTGTCTCGGGCTGGACCAGTGCGGCGGGGGCGGGACAGGGTTGCTCTGGCCGGTTCCACCGCGCGGGCCCATCCCTCCTGGCCACTGCTCGCTTAACTCTCGCACGCTGGCACGTGCATCAGTGACCCCCGCCCCGCCCGCGCTTCACCAGCACAGCGCTTGCGTGGGATCTGGAATGAGGCCACGCACTGGGCGGTCCGGTCACCGCACACGAGGACGGCGACGCGCTCGGCGTCTAGTTCACGACCTGTCCTGCGCGTCGGGCGCGGGCCCTTGTCCGGTCATGTATGCGCGAACAGGCCCTGCTGTTCGCGCATACGGCCGGAGCCGTGAGCGCTGCTCAAGGGCTGTCAGCACTTGAGGCCGATGATGCCCCACCCGCGCGCCGCAGCCTCGGTGACTACCTCCCCCCACTCGGTGACGAGGGCGGAAAATGACGAGAAGTCATTGATCCACCCCGTGGGTGCGGCGGCGTGATTTTCGAAGGGGGCGCGCAGGGAGGGCACGCTGGGCTCGGCCTGGATCCAGAAGCGATAGAGGACTGCCACGTCCTCGGGGAGGAGCCAGAGCATAGTCTCCGGGCACCAGAGGTTCTCCCGTCCAGAGACGGCAGGGGCGAAGGGTGGGTCCGCGAAATCCCAGTTGTACTCGCCCCAGAACAATGGAGCGCTGAACTCATCCAGTGCCATGCGGAGTCCGGGGGGTACGAATCCTCGCATCTTGTCCCAGCGTTCGCCGGCCCAGAAGTGCGGCTTGTACGAGGTGAGCGTGTTGCGGAATTCGTAGCGTGCGTACCAAGGGCCGTTACGGCCGTCAGGCCAGGCCCATCCTTCCGGTCGGTCGGCATCCCAGGAGTCGTCACTGCCAAATGCGGCAGTCCGCACCAGGTCGGCCCGCAGCCCGACCGGTATCGCTTCTACGCACGCGCAGTCGACGATCAGAAGTTCCATGCACAGGCCCACGCGGCGAGCGTATACCAGCCATCGTGGGCGATGGTGGAGCTGCTGTTGCTCAAGGTCGAGCGCCGAACTCAGCATCTGCAAGCGACATCCGGACCGACTGGTGTTCCCGAGTGCAAGCGTGCCCGAAGATAAGCGGTCCGCTCCAGCAGGCCTCGCCTTCGCCGGAACGCGCTGCTCGGAAGCCCTTGAGCCGGTTGGTGGCGCGTTCGACGGTGTTGCGCTTCTTGTAGCGCTCGCCGTCGAACCCGGTGGGCCTGCCGCCGCGGGAGCCTCGATTGTGCCGGTGCCTTTGCTGGTCCAGGCGTTCGGGGATGGTGTGGGATATTCCGCGTCGTCGCAGTAGCGGCGATTCTTGCGGGACGTGTAGGCCTTGTCCGCCAGGACATGGTCGGGTCGGCTGCGTGGCCGCCCGACGCCGAGGCGGGGCACAGAGATCTGGCTAAGTACGCGCTCGAACTGGGGGCTGTCGCCGCAGTGTCCCGGGGTCAGGACGACGGCGAGGGGCCTGCATCGTCCGTCGGCGGCAAGGTGGATTTTGGTCGTGAAGCCGCCGCGGGAACGTCCCAGAAATTCGCCGCTTGGAGGACTTCCTCCAGCCGGGCGGCCAGTTTCTGCAGCACCGGATCGACCTGGTTCGTCCCCCGGCCGGCCCCCTTTTGGCCCACCGCGGCCGGGGGTGACTTCCGTGCGCCGGCCGCGTGTTGCTGGGCTCGCACCGTGGTCGAGTCCACGGAGACATCCCAGTGGATGCGACCTTCGGCACTCCTCAGCTGCCTGCACTTTCGATGACAGCATGACCCACGTGCCATCCGCTGACCAGCGACGATGACGTTTATAGACCGTCTCCCACGGCCCGAAACGCTCCGGCAGATCCCGCCACTGGACCCCCGTGCGCACCCGGTACAGCACCCCGTGATCACACGCCGGTGATCATTCCACCGGCCCCAACGGGCACCACCACGAGGCAAGAACGACACCAGCCGGTCCCACTCCGCATTCGTTAAATCACCACGACCGATACGACCAGCCTGGCCCCAACTACCCACTCACGTCAGGAGATCCGAGAGAGAGTGCCTAAACGCTGTTCTGGACAACGCGGTTGATTCACCAGCTATGACAACGAGATCGCGGTGATGGCGACGCCAGCGGATATGAGCCCAGCGATTTGGACCCGGTTGAGGCGTTCGCGCAGCACCATGACCCCGAGGAGGACAGGGATCGCTGGGTAAAGCGCTGTCAGAACAACCGCGAGAGGGAGCAACTGTTCTCGTGTGGCGAGGGTGTAGAGAGTGATCGCGACGGTCCCCAAGGCGCCGACACTGAGGCATGCCCACATCAAGCGGCCTGGGATGCGCACGCGCGCGGGGTTCTTGGCAACGAGCGGCGCGAGGGTGACCACCGAGGCCGCACGACTGACGGCGAGCGGCCACAACCCGGCAGCGGGACTGGCTTGGGCGATCGCGATGAACTGCACGGCGAATCCGACTCCGGCGATGAGGCCGTCGCGCAGCTCAGGATTGAAAACAGGCCTCAGGCGTGCCGAGTGGGACCCGTCTGCGGCGGCGTGGTGCACCTGTGCTGCGAGGGGGAGTAGGACCTGCCCGTTCCGCTCGGTGTACCGGCTGAGCGTGAAGAGGGGCGCGAGGTGGTCCCAGTTGTTGCCGATGTTGAGGTTGAACCCGGTGAAGGATGCCCATGGCAGGCTGGACACGTCGAACGTGTTGGGCGGCGGCTCCCCCTGGGGAAGAACTCGGTGGCGCGACTGTGCTCCGCGAGCAGGGGAGCGGCGGCGTCGTGGAACCTGCCGAAGTCGGGATCGGAGGGTGCCCATACGCACGCGAACGTCTCCCGTTCCGAGTTGAAGACCGTGAACGCCGGGTGCACGACCGGCCAGACGGCCGGCTCACCCGATGCGGTGAGGCACATCTTGAACTCATCGTGCCGGTTGACGATCGTGGAGAGTGCCCAGATCTGAGCGATGTAGGTCTTGCAACGCGATTGACGCAGCGCCGCGGCGAACGCGGTGACATCGAGCTCCATCATCGTCGAGTATGTGCACGAGTCGCCGGTAGTGCTCGAAGTGCTGTCGGCGTGGCCAGGTCGACAGGGATGGGGGCATACATCCGCTCATCATGCCAGCCGTCGAGATTGCGCCCGGGGATCGGTAATTGCGGTTTCCCGCCGTCAGCGCACCCCGAGCGGGTGCGCCGACCGTCGACGATGACGGGGCTCGCGGAGTAAACCTTCTCACGGATGCCACCCCCCGTCTGCCGTAGCTTGATCCGGCAGTGATGATCATGGGCTCGCCGAGGCCAGAGCGGCGGCCGGTCGCTGGCAGGCCTCTGTCAGGTGTGCGGTTTAGCCGGCCATGACGGAAGCGCGGGCAGACCTCCCCGGTGATCACCTAGCGACTCAACTCCATGATCCCCAGGGCCTGTACCCGCTCTCCGGTACCGAAGCCGAGCCCACCCCAATCTGCGCGGCCTCGAGCCGTACTTCCGGGGTTGCCGAAAGTGCATGGACTTTTCGCGTCGGGATCGGGAGAGCGGCCGTCTATGATCAGCACCACAGTCTCGTGATCGATTTCTCCCGCTCCATGAAGTGACCGCACCCAAGTACGCGATCTCGCCGGCCTGGACAGCCGCCACCTGGTGCAGGTCATCGCGGAGGCCCTGTAGCGCTGACACCCCTCGGCCCGCGATGCCCGAGACCCCGCATTAGCCTCGCGACCCGGGCCGGCGCGAGGGCCGCTGCATTGACGCCGGCCAGGTGGTGGGCTTCTGGAGCACGCTGGACCGCGGGCAGGGTCTGTCGTGCCACAGGAAGCGGGCCGCCTCGACACCTCTGTCAACAGGGTTGTCATCCAAAGGGATTGCGCGACCCCGGCGGGCGGTGCGCTGTTGCGCGAGGGGCGTACGGTCGCAATAGCCGGGCACGAGGGCCGGCCGTGCGAGCGGGGGAGGCGTCATCGCGGACTGGGTATCAGCTGTCGCAGACGGCCCTGGCGCGGTACTAGTTCCTCAAGAACTCCTCGCGATCAGTGGTGCGGCATACCGCTCGTGCTGCCCATTTCGTCCTCG
This sequence comes from Streptomyces sp. NPDC054872, assembly GCF_053610705.1. NCBI lineage: Bacteria > Bacillati > Actinomycetota > Actinomycetes > Kitasatosporales > Streptomycetaceae > Streptomyces > Streptomyces sp. NPDC054872. The sequence continues at coordinate 73,111 of NZ_JBSGYY010000013.1, forward strand.
CGAGCACGGCATCTGGGTGGGAGGAAGACGGAAACGCGCGAGAGGCAGCAGCCCTCTGCGCCAACGACCGACCGTAACGTTGTGCAGGGCACTGCTCGAAACCGCGCGAGCCGAACACAAGTGGCTCGGCGGGCAGAAGCCGGGCGGCAGCGGACGCCGGCGTGAGACGGACTGGCACGTGGCCCGTCCGCTCTCACACGCCGCGAGTCTTCGCGTGGCTGAGGCCCATCACGAGAGGATGAGCTCATGGCCAAGAAGATTGAACACGTCCCGGGTATCGACCGGTTCATGACGCTGGATGAGATTGCTGACTTCATCGCCGAGGCCAAGGCGGCCGGTGCCTCCGGCACTGACATCCCGCGGGGCCGCTTGTCGTTGGGCGGGAAGCTGCAGCGGCTCGTCATCACTGTGTCTGACGCCAAGTAGCGGACTCTGGGGGCACGGAGCCGCCAACCCTCCGGACAGGCTGCTACCCCACCGCCCGCCAAGACCCCACAACCTGCTCAACTGGCGTCTCGACCACCGTAAGTCGGCACAAGCCTGTTGGCGGGGTTCAACGGTCGACTGCCCGCACCCGTACGATTGACTGACCGTTCCCTCCACCAAGGGAACCTTCGGGTGGCAGTACTTCTTCTGCGATCGGTAATGGCCATCACGGCTCGGGCCTGGTGACGGCGCCGCAAGTATGAACAGCGGACAGTCGCGTCGGGGCCATGGCACGTACGCTCGTCGATCCCCTTGTCTGTGTCGTGGCCGCAGGAGGTATTGCCCGCCGTTTTGGCATTCACCTGGGGGCGGACACGGACTTGAGCCCTTTGCCCATCTGTGGAGCCGCTAGGTCGGCCGCTCCGAGAGATGCGCCGGAGTACGACCTGGCGGAGACCGCAGGGCCGCCTACCGGGCGCGTCCCAATCGGGATGTCTGGTGGTCTTGCCTTGCTAGGAGGTTGTCGTTGGCGTTGTCTCGCCCGGCAGGCCAACGGCTCGGATGAAGGCGTCGGCGAAAATCTCGCAGGCTTCCCCGAGGGGCGGAGAGGGCATGTGGGGTTCTGTTGTGGGGCGGATCAGAATGTGCGTGATGAGGGGGCCGCTCATCTGCTGGATGAGCAGCGGCAGCGGCAGGTTGCGGATGCGTCCTGCTTCGATCTCCGTGGTGAGCCGCTGTCCGACGCTGGCGAACATACGGGGGATGAAGTGCTGCAGGAGAGGCCGTAGGGAGTCCTCCTCTGGTCGCGCCAGCAGTTCCGCATAGATGGCCGGTAGGACACGGGGTTCGCGGCTGAACGCGGCGGCGATGAGCGAGTAGATCTCCCGGACCGTGCTGCGCAGGTCGGGGGAACGGCCGGCCAGAGCAGCCTCCACGTCGACGATCGGGCTGTAGCGCTCGAAGATGGCCTGGAGCATTTCATCTCGGCCCCCGAAGGCGGCGTAAAGGCTGTGAACTGAGCACTGGGCGTCGGTCGCAACTCGTTCGAGTGAGACCGCGGACAGCCCTCGTCTGCTAATGAGCGTAGCTCCGGCATCGATGGCGCGTTCCCGTACCGGCTTCTGGCCTGCAGGGTCGACCCCGGTGGCGCGGACTGCCTCATCAAGGGCGTGCCGACTGCCGCCGAGACGGCGCAGCAGGGTACTGCGGGAGATGCCGGCTTCCTTGGCGATCGCCTGCATGGAGACGTCGCCGACGGGGAGAGCGCGAGCTTCGGCGGCGCGGAGCGCGGCCTGGACAAGGTCTCCGGTCACGGGGGCGAGGCTGGGGTTCTCATCGTTTGACACACACATCAATATAACCTGTATCGTTGCGTCACGCGTTCATGCTCGCTGGCCTTCGCTCGGCATGCCGCTGGTTATCCCACGATCGGGAACCTCATCGATCACCCCTGTCCTGCGGCTGGCATCCTGCTTGCCTACCGGCCGGGCACCTGACCAGGCAAGGGACCTCTCACCCATGAGCCAGATACCCGGCGTACCCGGCCCGACGATCGGACAGGGCCGCAAACTCGCGGTCATCGTGGTCGGCCTGGCGGCCGCCGTCGTCGCCATGCTCTGCGCGTTCGCCCTGCCCTCGATCCACAGCGGCCCGAACAACCTGCCTACTGGCGTCACCGGCCCGCAGCAGCCTGTCGCGGCACTGAGCAAGGCCCTGCAAGGCGACAAGTGGAATGTCACCACGTATGACAGCGAGGGCGAACTCAAAGCGGCGATACAGGATCGCGACGTCATGGGAGGCATCGTCTTGGCCCCCGGCCAAGTCACCGCCTATACCGCGACGACCGACGGACCGCAGGCCGCCGCGGCGCTCACCTCCTCGGCCGCCGCCATCGCCAAGCAGCAGCAGGCCGACCTCACGGTCAACGACCTCAAGCCGTTCCCCGAAGACGATCCCAAGGGTGCCGGCTTCTCCTCCGCCGCCCTCCCCATGATCTTCGGCGGCATGTTCCCCGCCGTCCTCCTCACACGCTTCTTCCCCGGACACTCCGGGCTGCGTCTGCGCCTGGCGGGCGGAGTCGCCTTCGCATTGTCTGCGGGCTTCGCCATCACCGCCCTCCTCCAGTACGGCACCGGCTCCCTGAGCGGTAACTATCCGATCACCAGCCTCGGCATGTCGCTGGGCATGGCCGCCCTGGTTATGACCCTGCTCGGCCTGGAGTCACTCATCGGCATGGCCGGCTTCGGCCTCGGAGCCGTCGTGATCATGCTGATCGGCAACCCGCTCTCCGGCTTCGCCAGCGGTCCGCACTGGCTGCCCGACGGCTGGGCCGCCGTCGGGCAGGCCCTCCCGCCCGGCGCCGCCGGAAGCCTGTTGCGTGCCAACTCGTTCTTCGATGGCACCGGCGCCGGGAACCCAGCGCTGATCCTCGGCGCTTGGGCACTGCTCGGCCTGGCACTGATGTTGATTGCCGACCGTCGTGGCACCAAGACCGCACGCCCCTCCACGGAGAAACCGGCCGTCGTGGGTTGATCGGTAGCACTGCCTCGTGGGCTTAGGCGATGTCTCGGTTGGCGCGATGGCTTGAAAAGCTCGGGCGTGACGGACGGAATCCCGCTGGGCCGCGCCCTTGCCGGTGCCAACCGCCACGACTCCCCCAACTCGCCCCGACCCTGGACCGCCTGAACGACCACGGACCTTGGCCGGACGTCTGGGACGTCGCGTCGTCCTTGGTGCAGCCCAAGCGGCCCTTATTCTGGCGCTGTTGGACGTGGCGTGGGCCAGTACCGCCACGGCGCTGTGGCCCCTGGCCGTCGTGCTCGTCCAGGCGGGTTCTTCGGGGTCGTGGTCTTGACGATGACCGCGCAATCAATTGCCGTCGCCGGGTCGAGTCTCCACGGGGCTGCCTCATCGGTGTTCAACACTCCCCGCCAGGTCGGCTCTGCCATAGGCGCCGCGGTTGTGGGACCTCTACTCGAGGCCGCCCATCCGATCGGAAACGGGTTCGTCCTCTGCTTGGTCGTTTGCGCTCACCGGCCTGGCGCCCCCGGCACACACGAAGGTGCAGGCGGCCTGACACCAGAGTCAATCGGCCGACGAGGTCGGCAAGTTGGCTCGGCGAACCAGAACAAGGGCCCACCTGCGGTTTTCGTACGTATAGAGGAGCCGTGGCGATGTGCTGCCGTACGCCCTGACAGCGTCTTCGCTGCCGAAACGGATCAAGCCTGTGGCCGTCCCAACCCTCGTGATCCATACATCGCCCAGGACCGATCAACTCAGTGCGTTGTCGAGGGAAACCTCGGTGTCACCAGAAAGGCGGAATCCCGCCATTATCTCATCCGGGGCTATTCGAAACGCCTCCCGATTAGCACCGCCACTTCCCCGCCCATCAGCCCGGCGAACCATGCCGGTCACGGCACTAACCGAGAACTTCGACGTCTTCGACTTACGGCTCGTTGACGAGCTGATGGCCGAGATCGCCACCGACACCGGCCGCTCCCTCTCCGTCGACCAACACGACCCCGGAATCGTCACCTGGTTCGCCAAGCGCCGCCTGGAGGACTGACCCCGGCCGCTGGTGCGTCATCCACGCCCTGATCCGTCTCCGGCTCCGCCGATGACCTGCCCCACACGCCCCTTGGCGCGGTCGAGTTGGTCGGCGAGGTCGGCCAGATCGTCGGCGTACAGGTTGAAGCGAATTTAGTGGGGGTCGGACTGGCGCAGCGCTTCACTTGATTATTCGGAGACACGGTCGTCTCGGCCGGCTCACGGCTGGTCAGCCCGGCTTGACCGCCAGTGTCGCAAAATAGTTCGACATGTATTGAGCGGATGCGTTGGATTGGTGCGGCGCTTCCGCGAAGCCAGTGAGGACAAACCCTGCGGCGAGCTGCCCGCCGATCTGGCTGGTGAGGGTGTGGCTGTATTCGAGGGGGGCATCCGCGCCGAACTTCGTGGCGCGTTCCTTGGCGGAGTACTGCGTGACATCGCTGTAGGGCAGCTTGTGCACGACGATCAGCTCGCCGCGCTCGTCGAGCGCCTCGTGGTCGAACAAGTACACATCAGGGTTGAGGAAGCCCACGAGCAGAGTTCCGCCCGGTCGCAGGACACGGAAGCACTCACGCCACACCGGTGCCAAGTCCGGTACGAATACGTTAGAGACCGGATGGAATACGACGTCGAATGTTGCGTCGCCGAAGGCGCCCAGGTCGCGCATGTCGCCTAGGACGGTGCGCAGCGCGAGCCCGTCGCGCGCCGCCACCATCTGGTCCTGGCCGAGCTGGCGGGGTGAGTTGTCAAATACGGTGACCCGCGCCCCTGCGGCGGCGAGGATCGGACCCTGCTGGCCACCGCCGGAGGCCAGGCACAACACGTCCTTACCGGTCAGGTCCGTCGGCAGCCAGGAGCGGTCGACTGGCTCACGCCCGATGAGAACAATCGACCAGTCGCCCACGCGGGCGCGCTCGACATCCTCAGCGCTCACCGGCCTCGACCACTCGCTGCCCTCTTGAACACACTTGTCCCAGGCTGCCCGATTGTGGGCAACGGGGTCGACAACAATGTCCTGCACGTTTAACTCCCTGCTACAACCAAGCGGGCACCTGCGGTACTGACAGTTCGGTGCCGCTAGCCAACACGATTGCAGGGTGCGGGTTCAACGAAATTAGCGGGCATCGAGGTGTCCATGGGCGCGCCGAAATCGTCCGGGTGGGGTGATCGCCTGCCGCGGATCGGGATGGTGTACGGGTCCGGCTGAACGAGTGCTTCGCAGTAGTTTCACGATGTTCCGCCCAAGGCGGGCTTAGACGTCGGAGTCGCCCCGCGCAAGGACCCCTAAGTCCTGGGTGCGCCATCCTGTGGCGCAAGGTGAGCAACCCTCTCGGGGTGTGGCGTATTTACGCCCGCTTTTCGTTGACTTGTTGACGCTTTAGTCGCAAGGCTTTATTGTCTTCGCGCCGATACAAGTCGGATTCTCGTATGGTGTGGCTTATGGAAATATTTCCAATATGGCTGCACCTGGGCATTGCCTTGATGGATTCTCCCAAATTTCGGGCGATTCAATTTCATCTCGCGATGCAGTGCCAATGCGATTGCATCGTAAAGTAGGGAAAAGTTATGCAATTTCGCGTATGCGGCGCAGCTGTGGCGGTCGTCGCTGCCATCGCTGTCGCTCCGGGCAGTGCCTTTGCTGCCGGCAACCCAAGCGGTGGCTGGGATCACGTCTTCACCGCGACGGGTGTAAAGGTTTACGTAGAGGAGAACGGCGACAAAGTACGAGTCTGCGATACACGTGCAAATGGGGTTGGAGCTACAGCTGCAGTCTTTATCTCCAGCCAGCTCCAATACACACTCAAAGACTCGAGAAGCGGCGGGTCTTGTGACTCTGTCAGTGCCAGTGACGGTGGTGCGTGGAATCTTCCGGAGGGAGACCTCATCGACATTTCCTATGACGGCAATGGCGGTGCCACCGCATATGCGCAGTATCGCAACGATCACTAAGGGTGTCTGACTTAGATAGTGGTTGCGTGGGCACATCGTGAGACAACTACGGCCCCAAAGGCCCCGGCATCCCGGCGGACACACCAGAATGGGGCGGGTGACGCAGTCCTCGCCCGCCCCGAAAAACACCGGTTCCCCGCAGCAGGTCGGTTACCGGAGCGACCCGCACTTCGAGGACATCGCGAACGCCTCCTGGTGGCGGATGGCTGCCCGGCTGCCCCGTACGCTCGCCGCTGCTGCCCGTCTCGGCTGGGCCGCCGACCGGCCGGCAATGTTCTGGCTCGGCCTATGCCAGCTTCTCGTCGCCGCCTCCTCGGCCGTCGCGCTCGGCGCCCTGCCCGGCGCGATGAACCACCTCATCACCGGCGGCCAGGTGGCTGGCCGGTTGAGTGCCGCAACACCCGCTCTGATCGTGGTTGCCGTAGCCACCGGCGTACGGGCCGGGGCCGACGCCCTCGCCGCCTACGCCTCCGCTCGCCTCGCTCCGGAGGTCGCCACCGCCGCGGACCTCCAGATCATCACGGCCACCCCCAAGGTCGAGCTGGAGGCGTACGAACGGCCCGGCTTCAGCGACCGTCTCCAGGCCGCGGGCAAGGGTGCCGAGGCGACCGAGAACCTGATCGGTGACGCCCAGGCCATGGTCTCCACGCTCGCCCAGCTCGTCGCCGCTGCCTCGGTTTTGACGGTGCTGCACCCTCTGCTCTTGCCTCTTCTGGTGCTGGCCGTGGTGCCCAGGGGCGCCGCCGCCATCACTACCGCGAGGATTCAGCACCGGGCCGACTATCAGAACATCTCTGACAATCACTTGCGCTACCTGCTTCGCTACTACTCCACGGACTGCCGCACCGCCACCGAAGTCCGCGCCACGAATATGGCCACCTTCCTGACCTCCTGGTACCGGCAGATCACCGACCGGATCAAGGCCACCCACCGGGCGGCGGCACCGCGCGTCCTGCGCGTCACGCTGCTCGGAGCGGCCGTCAGCGGGCTGATGCTCGGCGCAACGTGGGCCGCGCTTGGCTGGCTCGCCGCGACTGGCCGGATGGACCTAGCCATCGCAGCGACCGCTGTCATCGCGGTACGTACTTGCACCGGCGCCCTCACCTCCCTGGTGATGGCCGCCGCCCGCCTCTTCCGCACCTCGCTCTACCTGGACGACTGGCAGGCATTCCTGCGCCGCGCGAAAGCCCTGCGCGCCGTGCGTGGCACCACTCCAATCCCGGCCGGAGCCCCCGCCGAGATCCGCGCCGAGAACGTCACCTACACCTACCCTGGCGCTGATGCCCCGGCGGTCAACGGAGTCTCGCTGACCCTGCGCCAGGGCGAACTGATCGCGCTGGTTGGCGAGAACGGTTCGGGTAAAACCACGCTGTCCGCGTTGCTGACCGGGCTGCGGGTCGCGAATACCGGCGGCACGGTGACCTGGGACGGCGTCGACCTGGCCGCAGCCGACCCGCACAGCGTGTGGTCCAGAGTCGGCCTGGTGCCGCAGAACTACACGCGCTGGCCCATGGACCTGCGCGCCAACATCCACCTCGGCCAGCCGCGTACCGAAGACGACGCCCTGTTGCTTCAGGCGGCAAGGGCGGCCGGCGCAGACAGCGTCATCGCCAAGGTCCCGTACGGGCTCGACACTCTTGTGGCCAGCTCGAACTGGGGCGGCACCGACCTGTCCGGCGGGCAGTGGCAGAGAATCGCGGTCGCGCGAGCGTTCTACAGGGACGCTGCGATGCTGATGCTGGACGAGCCGACCTCTGCGATGGACCCGCGGGCCGAACACCTGGTGATCCGCCGGTTCAAAGAGCTCGCCGCAGGTAAGGCCGCCGTGTTCGTCACGCACAACCTGGAGAACGCCCGGATCGCGGACCGCATTATCGTCCTCGACCAGGGGCGCGTTGCCGAGTCCGACACGTTCGAGGCGCTCTTGCACGCGGGAGGAATCTTCGCTGAGCTGTACAAACTCTCCCAGGACCGGTGAAAGCACCGGCTAGGTCGTGTCCGACGAGTCGCGTGACGCTGCTGAGAACTCGTTCCGTGGGACATGGGGCGGAGAGATCTATCGGATGAGGAGTGGGCTCCACTGGAGCCGCACTTGCAAGGAATCGAGGCGGGGCGGACGCTGGCAACGCCACCGCCGTTTCAACGGGGTTATGTTCCGGCAACGGACCGGCCTCCCCATCACCTTCTTCGTAGCCCCGCAACGGGGTTACCGGTCTTCGGAGTTGGCATGACTACCTCCCCTTGTCGAACGGATGGCCCGGGGGGTGGTGTCACCGGCTCCGGAGGCACTGACAGACCGCTGATTAGGGGCATGACCACCGGCCTTTTCGCAGGTCGGGAGGCTCTTCGTAATGTGGATGTGGCGATCAGTGCCGTGGCAGGGCCGAGTGAACAGCACCGAAGGATGCCCGACGTGATCGATACCAGGAACTGTCCGACTGCGGCGGGCGGCCGGCGCCGACCCGGCCCACCTCGGTGGCCTGATAAGAAGCCTGCCCAGCCCGAAAGGGCCGTGGCCCGTCACAGTCCTGCCTCGAAGTGACCTCCCCCGGGCACAGCGCCGGTCCGCAGCGACCGGGACCACTGCCTCACGGAGAGGAACCCTGATCGCGTGAACACCATTGTCTCCCACACGCGTTCGTTCGTCATCGGCGTCGACACGCCAGAACACATACCTATGCCGTGCTCGCCGCCAACGGTGAGCACCTGGGGGCCGAGGCGTTCCCCAGCACCCATGCCGGCAGGGCCCGCGCCATCAACTGGGTCGGACGCCGCACGGGTGGGGATCTCGGCGCCCTGTGGGTCATTGAGGGTGCGGGCAGCGACGGAGCCCAGATCGCCCGCCAGACGACTCGGGCCGGCTACCAGGTGGTCGAAGCCGCCAGAATGGGCCGCGCCGGCCGGCGCGGCATCGGCAAATCCGACCCGATCGACGCACGGCGGATAGCCGCTGCCGTGCTTCCCCTGTCTGAAGAACAGCTGCGTACCCCGCGGTTGGACGAGGGAACCCGGGCGGCAGCACAGATTCTCCTCACCTCCCGAGACGGGCTCACCAGCGAGCGGACCAGGGCCGTGAATGCCTTGACTGCTCTCGTGCGCATCGCCGACCTCGGCATGGACGTCCGTCGGCCCCTCGGCGCCAGGCAGATCGCTGAGATCGCCCGCTGGCGCCCCCGTGGGGAGGACTTCGCCGCCATGACCGCCCGCGCTGAGGCAATCCGGCTGGCCAGAAGGATCCTTGCCCTTGACTCCGAAATCGCGGACAACATGAAGCGGATAGGCGAGCTCGTCGACGCCAGCCCCGCTGCCGGCCTCCCCGAGGAGCCAGGGATCGGCCCCGTCACCGCGGCCACCGTCCTGGTCACCTGGTCGCACCCAGGACGGGTCCGTGACGAGGCTGCGTTTGCCGCCCTCGCCGGAGTGCACCCCATCCCCGCCTCCTCAGGCAACACCACACGCCACCGCCTCAAGCGGCGGCGACAGACGTCTCAACCGTGCTTTGAACGTCATCGCGATGGTCCGCATGGTGCACCGCCCATAAACCCGCGCCTACGCTGACCGACGGAGAGCCAAGACCGACCGAGAGATCCGCCGCTGCCTCAAGCGCTACCTCGCCCGACGCCTCTACGCCGCAGCAACAACATCGGGGTTGACGAGACATAGAAGCTTCATAGGGACACCCCCGGGGGGACCTGCCGACCAGCGCCCCAACCGCTGGCGCGGCGGCAGCCAAGGCGCCCGGCCAGCAAGGGCCGACAAGACGATCTACGTCGCAACGAAGTCGAGCGGACCATCAACCGGCTCAAGAACTTCCGAGCCGTCGCTACGTGCTTCGAAAAGCGGGCCTACATTTCCGACGGGACGGTCACCGTGGCCACGATCGGCCTATGGCCCCGGCCCTCAGTGAAGCGCCCCATTCACACCCTTGGCACCCAGTGGTGACGAAGAGCAACGCATCACGGTCAAGCGCTGCTTCCAGAAACTCAAGACCTGGCGCGGCCTAGGCCGTGTTTTAGAAGTGGCTGCTGTGCCTGGTCCTGTGCCGTGATGATCCTGGTGTGGGGCGAGGGGATCTGTCGGATGGTCAATGGGCCGTTCTTGAGCCGTTGTTGCCGGTTGTGGTGTTGGGTCGTCCGTCCTGGCATCGGCGAATGCTGATCGATGGGATTCGTTGGCGGGTGCGGACGGGGGCGCCGTGGCTGGACCTCCCGGCCGAGTACGGGCCGTGGCGGACCGTCTATGGGCTCTTCCGCCGCTGGCAGCGCAGTGGTGTGTGGGCGGACGTACTCACCAGTCTGCAGACACGTGCTGACGGGGCCGGGCTGATCACGTGGGAGGTGAACGTCGACTCCACGATCTGCCGCGCCATCAGCACGCTGCCGGTGCCCGGCGCGACGGGCCCGACCAGAAACAACCGCCGGGCGGACGCAGTCCCGAACCCGACGACCACGGTCTGGGCCGCTCGCGTGGCGGGTGGACGACGAAGATTCATCTGGCCTGCGAGCAGGGGCAGTGGCCGCTGTCGGTGCTGATCACGGCCGGCCAGCGCGGTGACAGCCCGCAGTTTGCCGCCCTGCTGGAAGCCATTCGCGTACCCCGGCCCGGCGCGGGACGCCCTCGCGTCCGACCGGTGCGGGTGCGGGGTGACTGGGCCTACTCGTCCCGGGCCAACCGCGCCTACCTGCGACGGAGGGGCATCCGGTGCACCATTCCGGAACCGGCTGGTCAGGTAGGACATCGCCGGCGTCGTGGGTCAGCAGGCGGGCGGCCTCCGTCCTTCGACCGCGAGGACTACAAAGCCCGCCACGCCGTCGAGTGCGGGATCAACCGGCTCAAGCGCAACCGGGCCGTGGCCACGCGGTTCGACAAGCTGGCCGTGCGATACCTGGCGGTTGTCCAGGTGGCAGCGATCAACGAGTGGTTGTAGTCGACCCCATACGATGCTGACCTGATCGGTTGCCGAACCGGGGAGAGGATCATCCGATGGGGGTCAGAGGCTACGGCGTGGTCAGCGAGAACGGCGATCACATCGAGGGTGCTTCCGAGGACGCTTTGTTCGAGATGATCAGTGCACTCGACGGCACGGACAACACGTTCATTGTCATCGAACCCGACACGGACGATCCCGCCTGGTTCGCGTCTGTGGACGTCCTGGAAGAGGGCGGATACGAGATCGTCCGCAGTAACCCCGCCCGTCAAGCACAAGGTTCACACCGAAACTGACATCAGCCGCATCGCACTTGACCTCATCGTCTGGCTGGCTGCACGCAACATTCCAGGACAGCCAGCCAAACGGGACACCGACTTCTAAAACACGGCCTAGCCACCCGCTACGACAAGGGCCCAGAAACTACGAAGCCAGCCGCCATCTACGAGGGTCGATCATGTGGTTGAAACACCTCGCCCCCACTACATGATCCGAACACCGAACAGCTCTCAGGACTCGGCCTGCTCCTTGTGCGCGCAACCCGGGTCATGTCGGCCGGCGACGCCGGCGAGCACCAGGTTGAGCTCTGTCAGTGCGTCCTCCAGTATGACGCGCTGGTCGCCTGAGTCGGCGAGGCCCAGGGCGATCTCACCGATCCCGCCGTACAGCAGCGAGGTGAGTGGGCCCAGCGGCCGGTCGGGGATGCATCCGGCTTCGATCGCGATGCCCAGGCCACGCCGCATTTGCTCTTTGCATCCGGCCTGGATGTTGCGCAGAGTGGACCAGTCCAGCGCGCCCGGTGCCTCGACCAAGGTGATCTGGCGCACGGCGGGTTCCAGGGACGCTTCCAGTAGGGCCCGGCAGCCCGCGGCCATCCCGTCCCAAGGATCTTGTTCGGCCTGGAACGCCCGCCTGACAACTATGGCGAGCTCCTTTTGGTCGGCCGCGTAGACCTCGCGGAAGATGTGTTCCTTGTTGCTGAAGTGATGGTAGAACGCGCCCCGTGTCACGCTGGCTTTGACGCAGATCGCATCCAGCGAGGTGACGGAGAAACCGTCACCGATGAAGAGCTCGCGTGCCGCAGCAACCAGCGCGCCCGTGGTCGCCCTGGTGCGCTCCTGCTGACTGCGGCGCCCATTCGTGTTAGTTGCCACTCGCCTTCCCCTTCCGCCTCCCAGCGAGGATAGAAGAACGAACACGTCGTATGTATCTCGCGCGAGCCGTCACTGGTGCCCGCGCAGGTTGAGCAGGGGCTCGACCTGCGCGGCGAACGTGCCCAGGGCTGCGTGGTGGTCATCGGCGGCCAAGCGGATGACGAGGTGCCGGGCTCCTGCCGCGATGTAGGAGTTCAGCCAGGCGGCGGCGTCTGCGGGCGGGCCCGCGAACATGGCCTGGATCTGCTCCACCTTCTCCAGCGGGGCGTTGTAGTAGCATTCGATGCTTTTGCGCAGAAGCCGACGCGCGTGCTGGGGATCGTCTTCGAGGCACAGCGTCGCGTACAGGGCGGGGGTGGTCGGGTGGGGCGCTAGCCGATCGATGACCTCTCGATCTCGGGCGTAGTCGGTGACGGCGGGAGGGTAGGGCAACCAGCCGTCACCCAGGCGGGCAACCCGCCGCAGCGCCGGATCACCGCCTCCCGCCAACCAGATCGGTGGTCCTTCCGGGCGGGTCGGCGTGGGCGCCAGGGTGACGTCGCGGAAGTCGAAATGCCGACCGCTAAAAGAAACGTTTGTGCCGCTCCACAGTCTTCGCATCGCCTCGATCGATTCCTCGAGGCGGCTGACCCGGGTCCGGAAGGGCACTTCGATTGCATCGAACTGCGCCTGAGTGCCAGGGGTGGGGAATCCGGCACCCATGCCGACGATCAGACGCCCGTCGACGAGCCGGTCCAACGTGGCGAGCTGGTGCGCCAGCAAGATCGGGTGCCGGAGCGCGGGCAGCAGCACAGCGGTACCCAGCATGGGTCGCGGGGCGGCCACGGCCACGGCGGACAGCAGGAGCAGTGGATCGGCGCGGGGGCGGGTCAGGGGGCTGTCTCCGGCCCAGAGAGAATCGAACCCGACAGCCTCGGCGTGCCGAGCCTGTTCGATCAGCCGAGCCAGGTCGTCATCGCCGCGTACTGCCTGATCGCGTGTCGGCAATAGGTAGCCGACCTTAACTTCGGTCATACGACCGCGTCCCTTCAATGGCCGCCCGGACCGTCACCTCTCACCCGACGGCGGCGGGCGGGATGGCGGTCAGATGGGGTGTGCGTCCAGCAGGAGGATCTCTGCCAGTGCCTGCGGCGCGGTGACCATGGCGTCGTGGCCGACGGGCAGGACCGTGCTTTCCCAGCCGTTTTCCTCAGCCAGCTGGGGGAACGGCATGGGGCCGTTCGGCGAGCAGAGCACCGCGCGGCAGTCGATCGCGTCGACGGCTCCGGACAGTCGGGTCGGATCGGAGAACGTCTTCCGGGGGTGGGGTGTCAGCCTTGCCTCCAGCCACGCCACCTGGTCCGGCTCCGTCACGCCGACGGCGGCGGCCGGGGATGGCGGGATCAGACCGTCGACCGTGGCCGACTCGATCCAGTCGCGGAAAAACTCAGGAGCCAGATCCTCAAGCGACTGCCCGTCCTGGCCTGCCCAGGCGTCGACCATGATGATGCGCGAGACGCGTTCGGGCATGCGATCGGCGGCTTCCCGTACTACCAGGCCAGCGTAGCTGTGCCCGACGAGCACGACGTCTCGCAGGTCCTCGTACGTCAGCACGCCGAGGAGATCGTCCACATGGGTGCGCAGTCCGATCTCGGGGCCGACGAGATGGGCCCGTTCGCCGAGACCGGTCAGCGTCGGGGTGTGGACCTCGTAGCCTGCCATCCGCAATAGCTCCGCCGTCTGGCGCCAGCACCAGCCGCCGTGCCATGCGCCATGTATGAGTACGTACGCCGTCATCGCGCCGCTCCCTTCGCGCGCTTGCGCCAGGCCGCGAACTTCTCCGCAGCGGCCTCGGTGGACAGGCCGAGCTGCTCGCACATCTGATGGAAGTCGAAGAAGAACCGTTCCTGGACGATCAATCTCTCCCGCATGGTCCAGTGGCAGGCGAAGGGCAGCGCAAAAGTCCTGCCCGTGGGCTCGATTCCGACCAGGCTTTCCACCATGGTGGCCCGGACCATCCCGGCACCGATGACCATGTCGCCCGCCGCGACGAGATAGTCCAGCTGCACGCCATAGTCGGGAAAGGTGCGCAGGAACGCCGTGCTCTGCCGCGCAACCTCGTCCAGGCCGGACGCGACGGCCTGGAAGGGGATTGTCTCGAAGACGACGTCGGGGTGGCAGAACCGCATTGCCGCCTGGATGTCGGCCTGGCTCTTTGCCTGAGCGTAGGCCCGGACGACATCGGTTGACATGATGTGCTCCTCAGTCATTCCATCTTCCCGTTCATTCCGTCTCACCAACGGTGAGCACGACCTTTCCGGTGGTCCGGCCGCCCGCGACGTGGTCGTGGGCCTTGGCCACTTCCGCCAGCGGGTACACCGCATCGACGTGAACCTTGAGCCTCTCCTGGGTGACAAGACCGGCCAGCGCGTCAAGCCCCGCGCCGTCGGGATCGACGAGGAAGGCCACAGCGCGGACACCGAGCTCGGCGGCGCGGTCGTGCAGCCCGGGAGTCCAGGCCGCCTGCCCGCTGACCAGGACGCCGCCCGGCCGCAGGCAGTCCAGTGCCTTGAGACCGGCCTCGCCGCCGAACATCTGGATGACAACATCCACGTCGCGCACGGCAACAGACACGTCGGTCGTGGTGTAGTCGATCACTTCGTCCGCGCCCAGCGCGCGGACGAAGTCGTGCTTGGCCGCGCTGGCGGCGCCGATCACCTGGGCGCCGCGGGCCTTGGCAATCTGGACTGCCAGATGCCCAACCCCGCCGGCCGCACCGGCCACTAGCACCCGCTTTCCGGGGGCGATTGCAGCGACTTCGGTGAGCATCTGCCACGCCGTCAGACCAGCCAGCGGCAGCGCCGCCGCCTCGTTGAAGCTCAGACCCGCCGGCATCCGGGCGAAGTGCCGGGCGGGGGCAGCGACGTACTCGGCATAGCCACCCGCCTCCCGGGGGAACCATGGCATCCCGAACACCAGATCGCCGGTCCGGAACCGGGAGACGCCGTACCCGGTCTGCACCACTGTCCCGGCGACATCCCAGCCGTTGATGAATGGCAGGTCGAGTACCCGGTTGTAGGCCTGCCCTCGCCGTGTGTACACATCAACCGGATTGACGCCGGCCGCGCTGACCCTGACCAGTACCTCGCCGAACGAGGGCTCGGGCGCCTCCACTTCGACCAGTTGCAGAGCCTCCGGCTCTCCCCACGCTGCCTGCTGTATAGCCCGCATACGCGCCACCTCCTGGCGAGAAAATACATACATTCATTCTGTATGTAAATACTAAGCCTCGGCAGGGCGGATAACAACGCCTGACCCGGATCTGCGCCAAGAGCTTGTCGATGCGGGTCCCCACCGGAGCGCCATCACCGGCTGAGTGGTCGGGGCCAGCAACGCACTCGATGTCTTCAAGGTGTGGGTTTCGCCCTACGAGGGAGATTACGAAGGGCGGGCGGGTCCGGTCGTCTGTGTCCTCGCCCAGGGGGCTGATTGGGGATATGAAGCGCTTATGGGACGGGCGGCGGGCAGTGCGCCGTGAGTGCGGTTCCGTTGTGATCGGAGGCGCATCATGCTGAGGCCTCACACAGCGGTGCCAAGTGTCTGATCGACGAGTGCGAAGCGCTGCAGGTGCACGTTAAGGGTGCTGACCCGACGGTGGGGGAGGATGGAAGACAGGCTTACCCGCTGTTCGTGTCGCTGGCGCCCGTGATGTTGACGACCCCCTCACCGCTGCCAGTGGGTAACTGTCCAGCCGCCGTGGCCAGGGTGGCTCTCTACTCGCTGCCCGATGATGTCTGTGATCAGTCGGAGGGAGCCTGATCCGTCTCTCATTCATCTGACGGTCCTTACCCGAGCCGTCACCGGGCGCCGGGGCATCTATGGGCGCTGGTCTGTTGCAGCAGGTCTGAGCGAAGGCGATCTCGCCGCACGCCAAGCCTCTGCCGCCCGAGCTCATACCTGGCGCCCGGACCCCAGCAGGTACGACCGCATGGCTTCCGCCTGGGTCAGCTCGGCGCAGTAGTAGTGGATGAACCGGGCGGTGCAGCCGTCGCACAGGCCTCATGCAGGCCAGCCGTGCGCCACAAGCCTTGCATGGACTGC
This sequence comes from Streptomyces sp. NPDC054872, assembly GCF_053610705.1. Classification (NCBI taxonomy): domain Bacteria; kingdom Bacillati; phylum Actinomycetota; class Actinomycetes; order Kitasatosporales; family Streptomycetaceae; genus Streptomyces; species Streptomyces sp. NPDC054872. Next base: position 89,194 of record NZ_JBSGYY010000013.1, read on the forward strand.
CCTTTCGGCAGTCGGCTGCGGGGCCATCGCCACCCGTTAGTGACGGCACCAGCTGTCGTCTGGCGGGTGCAGCGCCGGGAGTGCATCTTCCCGGTCACTCTGCCGCCCGCCCTTGCGGTGGTCTTCCCCCACTTTCCCGCAGGCACAGGTTCTCCGAGGACGACGCCAGCCTGGAGATGGAAGGGGAATACTCAGGGCGCGGGCGCTCGGCGCCGGCCAGCACGTTTTCGATGAGGTCAGCAGGCGCAGGAGCCGCTCTTGGCCTGGGCAGCGGCTTGCATCTGGTCTGGTCCGGTCCTAGGCGATCCGGCTTCTTTCCGGCGTGGGACGGACGGGTGCGGGCGCCGCCGCGAGGATCGGTGTCAGGGCTGGTCGATCTGCGCGGCGGCCTCTTCCAGGTCGGCTACGGTCCCTGACATGATCGTCCGTATGTGCTTGGTGATGTGCTGCACGGGCCAGTCCCACCACGCCACGGCGAGGAGCCGGGTGATGTCCGCGGCGTCGTAGCGGGTGCGGATGAGATGGGCGGGGTTGCCGCCGACGATGCCGTAGTCGGGGACGTCTCTGGTGACCACGGCGCCGGCGGCGATGATCGCGCCGTGGCCGATGCGTACACCGGGCATGACCGTGGCGCCGTGGCCGAACCACACGTCGTTGCCGACGACAGTGTCGCCCCGGTTGGGCAAACCGGTGAGTAGGTCGAAGTGGTCGGCCCAGGAACCGCCCATGGTGGGGAACGGGAAGGTCGAGGGGCCGTCCATCCGGTGGTTGGCGCCATTCATGATGAATCGTGTCCCCGTGCCCAGCGCGCAGAACTTGCCGATGACGAGTCTCTCTGGGCCGTAGTGGTAGAGGACGTTGCGCGTCTCGAACTCAGTCGGGTCGTTCGGGTCGTCGTAGTAGGAGTACTCGCCGACCTCGATCAGCGGGGACGTCACCATCGGCTTGAGCAGCACCACTCGCGGCTGCTCGGGCATCGGGTGGAGCGCGGTGGGATCGGCGGGAACGGGTGGCATCGCGGGGCCGGTTCCTCTCTATGAGCCTAGAACGACAACTGTCGCGTTAGGATGCTGGCATAGCCTTGCCGTCTTGATCAACCGGGACGATGACAGGCCCACTGGACACGACGTGGGGCCTCCGTCTGGGCGGTCGCACCGCGCACGATGGAGCTTCGCGAAGCAGGGCCGGATTGCACCGGGCTAACGGTCTATCGGCGTTCGCGCGATGTCGGCAGCCTGCTCGTCGACACCGTCGGCGAGACCGACTGGCAGCACCGGGCACCGGCTCGCTGCGCGGTGATCAGACGGCGCTCAACGAGGAAACCTATGAGTCTCTGGTCGTGCAACCGTCGTTCACTGTCGCCCTGAAGGCCGCCTCGCTCCACTTCGAACATTCTGCGCGGGCCTAGTCTTCTGAGTCGGGAATCCTGCCCAGATGTGTAGGCTCGGCGAAGACTGGGCGGCCGAAGGCCGAGTTGACGGTGCCGGAGGAAGAACGCGCGGTGCTGGAGGGGTGGGTGCGGCGTCGCTCCACGCCGCAGGCGTGGACTTTGCGGTGTCGAATCATCCTGGACTGTGCAACGGGTGCGTCGAACAAGGATGTTGCCGCCCGGCTTGGCTCGACGCCGCATGCGGTGGGGCGGTGGTGGGCGCGGTTCGTCGAGCATCGGACTGCCGGGCTTGGTGACATGCCGCGTTCCGGTGGCCCTCGGACGATTACCAACGAGCAGGTCGCGGCACTGAACCAAGACTTTGGAGTCGACCCCGAAGGACGCCACACACTGGTCAACACGGTCGATGGCCAAGGAGTTGGGACTGTCGCAGTCGAGTGTCTCGCTCATCTGGCGGGCCTTCGGTCTGCAACCCCACCGCAGCGAGACGTTCAAGCTGTCCACCGATCCGCACTTCGTCGACAAGGTCCATGATGTGGTCGGCCTTTACCTCGACCCGCCCGAGCGGGCACTGGTGTTCTGCGTGGACGAGAAGTCGCAGATCCAGGCCCTGAATCGCTCTCAGCCGGTACTGCCGATGATGCCCGGGGTGCCCCGCCGCATGACCCTCGTACGGGCGGGCACCACCACCCTGTTTGCCGCGCTCGAGGTCGCCACCGGCAAGGTGATTGCCTCACTCCACCGTCGGCACCGCGCCGAGGAGTTCAACAAGTTCCTCGTCAAACTCGACCACGAGATCCCGCAGGGCCTGGACGTCCACCTGGTACTGGACAACTACGCCACCCACAAGACCCCGGCCATCAAAGACCTGGCTACTGGCGCAGCCGTGCTTCCATCTGCACTTCACGCCAACGGGACTGGTGGAGCGGTGTTCGCGGAGCTGACGAACAAGCGGATACGACGAGGCATCCACCAGTCCGTCCAGGCACTGGAGAACGACATCCGGTCCTGGATCGCCAGATGGAACACCGACCCGAAACCCTACGTCTGGACCAAGACCGCAGACGAGATCCTCAAGCGCCTCGCCGGTTATCGGAACAGAACAGAAGACTAGGACGTGCGGCCCGTGGTCGATGCGAAGCCCAGCCAGGTGTGGCGGTTGTTCCACCAGCACCAGCCGACCTTCGGGGCGTTGCGCCGCTCGCGGCCGTCCCGGCCCGTGCCGTTGCTGATCCAGATCGCCGGCGTACGGGCGTCGAAGTCGCCCTTCGCCTTGCGCAGCCGGGAGCCGATCGTCATGAAGCAGAGGTTGCGCTCCAGCGCGGCCGGCTGCTGCAGCACCCAGTGGATGCCCTCGCTGAGCGTGAGGGGAGTTCGGTCCTCCTTGGTGAGTGCGGGAAGGGCTTCCTCCGGGCTCCAGTTGGACATGTGGTCGCCGCGGTCGATACCGCTCACCAGATAGAGCGGGGCCTCGGGCACCTCGACCGCGCCGGCCGGTGCGAAGTCGTCGACGTCGGGCATGTCGACGACCACGAAGCCGGGCTTGTCGCCGCGACGGAGCAGTGGAGCGAGGGCCGAGGCGGGGGCGCGGTCCGGGTGGACGGCGAGCAGCGTGTAACCGTCGGCGTCGCCATCCGTGCACTTCTCGGCGAAGGCGCGCAGTTCGCCGGCGGGGATCCCCGAGATTTCGTGCACGCCGAGCTCGATCAGACGCTGGGCCTGGACGGCGAGCGGTGGGAGAGCGGTCACGGTGGACGATGACTCGGGCACGGTACTCCTTGGATCGGCGTATGCGGGACCGGCGTACATGGGGCCGGTGCAGCGGGTTAGAGCGCCAGTTGAGGCGTACGCGACGGCGGTCGGCGTGCGGCAATGAATAGAACGACTCAGAAGACTAGGCGCAATGCTGTCGCTTTAGCGGGCCGCCCGGCGGCGTTCATCTGGCCACCAGGGCCGCGCCCAGCGGCGTGAGCTCGTAGCGGACGGCCCGGCCGACGCGAGTGCGTGTGATGAGGCCAGCGTCGCGCAGCACCGCCAGGTGGCTGCCGACGGTGCCGAGGCTCAGGCCGAGTTGGGCGACCAGCTGCGTCGTCGTTGCGGGCACGTCCAGCGCACGCAGCACGTCCGCACGGTGCGGGCCGACCAGGCGGCTCAGGGCGTCGTCGCCCGGTGCATGCGCCCCAGGGCCGAGCAGGTCCGCGATGCCCCGGGCGGGGTAGACCAGGGCGTAGGGCCATGGAGGCTCGACGTAGCTGATCAGAGTGCCGAACACCGTCGGCATCAGCAGCAGGCCCTTGCCGGCCAGCCGGTGCCGGTCGCATTCGGTACGCGAGCCCGTGCGGACCTCGATGGTCCCGGCCTGTCCCTCGGAGCGCCAGCTCACCCTGGGGTCGAGGTCGGACAGCGCTATGGCCCAGCCGTACATCGCCAGTTGCCCGGCGCGGCGGACGAGGTCGCGCTCCAGCACCGTGCGCAGCCGCGGCCAGTCTGGCTCGACCAATGTCTGCCAGCTCGCCTCGAGTGCATCGGCGAGCTGGGTGACCACGTTCGGCGCGTCGAGGATGCGCTGCACGTGGCGTGGCGGTGGCCGCAGTCCCTCCAGGTTGCGGGCCAGTTCTAGGCGTGCACGACGCAGGGGTGTGGCGCGCACGGCGGCCAGCTCGGCGGCGAAGTCGCCCCCTGGGCCCGACGGCGGCGGGTGGATGAAGTCGGCGTTGTAGTTGTTGCGACGGAACAGCGCCGTCAGCGCCGCGACTGCGGGCACCTGTCGGCGTAGTTGCTCGTATCGGGGCGCGATGCGCTCGGCCCACGGTCGGAGCGGGCCGGCGGCCTGCACGCCGGCTGCGACGCGCAGTGCCTGCATTGCCTCGCCCAGCGGCGAGATGGCGTAGCGGGTATGCGCCACGTCGACGGGTCCCACCTCGATGGCCAGCATGTTTTGCCTCCACGCGAAAGCATAGTCACCGCAGCCTGGCTGCCGTGATGCTGTCGGCCATGACCACCACGCCCGTCGCGCCAGGCCAGGCCACCTACCGCGAAGTGTTCGCTGTGGGCCAGTTCCGCGTGCTGTTCGGCAGCTACACGCTCTTTCTGATCGGTGAGACGGTGCGAATGCTTGCACTGTCCGTGATCGTCTACGCGGCGACCGGGTCGCCGCTGACGTCGGCGCTGGCGTATGCGGCAGGTTTCCTGCCCTATGCGCTGGGCGGCACGCTGCTGCTGGCTTTCGCCGACCGCTGGCCCCCGCGCACCGTCATGATCGGCTACGAGGTGCTGCGCACCGCCGTCAGCGTCGTGCTCGCCACCGGCCTACTGCCGGTGCCGGCCATGCTGGCGCTGGTGTTCGTCACGGGTGTGCCCAGCGCCGTCGCCTCTGCTTCGCGCACCGCCCTTCTGCCCGACTTGTTGGACGGCGATCGTTACGTGCTCGGCCGTGCCGTCTTCTCCATGGCGGCCGGCAGCACGCAGGTGCTCGGCTTCGCCGCCGGCGGCATGCTGATCGCCGCTGTCGGCGCGCCAGGCGCACTCTGGATCACCGCCGCGACCTGCCTGGCCTCGGCAGGCCTGCTGCAACTGCGCCTGTCCCACCATCCACGCCGCCGCACCGGCGCCTCGGCCAGCATCAGGGAGACCTGGCAGGTGAACCGGGCGCTGCTGTGCCGGCCCGCGGTCCGGGCGCTGCTGCTGGCGCAATGGCTGGCACCGGCGTTGATGGTCGGCGCCGAGGGCGTACTGGTCCCGTACGCCGCGCAGCTCAGCGCGCCTGACACGGCCGGTCTGCTGTTCGCAGCGGTTGCCGCAGGTATGTTCGCCGGCAACCTGATCGTCGGCCGCCTGGTGCGCCCTGCGGGCCGGGAGCGGCTGGCTCGCCCCCTGGCGCTTGCGCTCGGATTGCCGCTGCTGGGGTTCGTGCTACGCCCCGCACCGGGATACGCTGCCATCCTGCTGGCGGTGTCCGGTTTCGGCGTCGCCTACCAGCTCGCACTGGCCCGCAGGTTCCTCGACGCGGTGCCCGAGGCGCAGCGTGGTCAGGCGTTCGGCCTGCTGCTGACCGGAACGATGACGCTGCAGGGCCTGGCCGCTGCAGCCGGAGGCGCGCTGGGCGAAGTCGCGGCCCCGGCGCTGGTCGTCACACTGGCCGGCGCGGCCTCGGCCATCGCCGCCCTGATGTCCTGGCGAACGCTGTCGCCCACACCCTGAAAGCCCTTCATCACACCGTCGGGGCCGACCGGCCGACGGCATCCGCCGGTGTGCGGGGGCGGGGCACGGCAGCGGCCTGCCCAGTGGCGGGGGCCGGAAACGGAGCGGAATCCACCGCGCCAGTCCCCGACCCTATTACTGGCTCTAACAAAAGCGGTTGATCATGTGACTGTTTGCTTGTCGGCTCGTTGGTCTGAGTATGGGGAACCGTCAGCCGCGACCTTGGATCGTGTCGGACGAACTGTGGTCGCTCATCGAGCCGTTACTGCCTAAGCCCGCTCCGAAGCAGGTCGAGGGCAGACCGCGAGTACCGGACCGGCAAGCCCTGTGCGGGATCCTCTTCGTCCTGCACACCGGTATCCAATGGGAGTACCTGCCCCAGGAGTTGGGCTTCGGCTCGGGAATGACCTGCTGGCGGCGCCTGGCCGCCTGGAACGAGGCGGGCGTCTGGGACGAGTTGCACGCGGTGCTGCTGGAGAAGCTGAGGTCGAAGAACCAGCTGGACTGGTCCCGGGCGGTGATCGACTCCTCGCATGTGCGGGCGGCCCGGCGGGGCCCAAAAGCGGTCCCAGCCCGGTCGACCGCGCACGGCCGGGCAGCAAGCACCACATCGTCACCGACGGCCAGGGCACCCCACTCGCGGTGACGCTGACCGGCGGAAACCGCCACGACGTTACGCAGTTGCTGCCCCTGCTGGACAAGATTCCGGCGGTGGCGGGCGTGGCCGGCCGCCCCAGGCGCAGACCCGATGCTCTGCTCGCTGACCGTGCCTACGACCACGACAAGTACCGTCGGCTGCTCTGGCAGCGCGGCATTCGCCCGGTGATCGCCGAACGAGGCGTCGAACACGGCTCTGGCCTGGGCGTTTTCCGTTGGGTGGTGGAGCGCACGATCGCCTGGCTGCATGGCTTTCGACGGCTGCGGATCCGTTGGGAGCGACGCGATGACATCCACGAGGCCTTCCTCGGCCTCGCCACCTGCCTGATCACCCACCGACACGTCCAACGTCTTTGTTAGCGCCTTTTAGTCGACGGGGTGCGTTGCAGCTTTCGAGGGTGTGCCGAACCAGTAAGAGAGTGCTTCTTGCAGTGTGGGCGCGGCGGTGTCGGCTGGTTCGTCGGTGGTTGCGGCCCAGGCGATGTGGGCGTCGGGCCGGATGAGGATGGCATCAGCTGGTCGATGATCCGTTTTGGCCATGCGGATGTCGATGCGATGCTGCCAGTCTCGGGCGGCTTCGCGGAGGTCCGCGCGATCAGCGAGATCGATAAGAACGGGCCGTGCGGTGTGCATGAGTTCCGCGATGCTGGTTGTGCCCTGGTCGGTGTGCAGGGTGAGGTCGGGTGCGAAGGAGCCGGTCAAGGCATGCTGATTGGGGTTGGCTGCCGGGTAGCGGATGTCGGTGCCGGCGATGAGAGACCCGATGCGGCGTAGTGGCTGCTCGTCGGCGAACAGTTCTACGAAGATTTCCCTCAGTGCCTCGGCGGCCTGGTCTTGTCCACGTCGCAGGGCTACTTGAGCTTGAGTGTGGAGCAGTGTTCGGGCGCCGGCGAAGTGACGTTCATGGTGATAAGTGTCCAGCAGACCGGCCGACTCCCGGCCGTGGATGTCGGCAGCCAGCTTCCATGCAAGGTTGACCGCGTCGAGCATGCCGGCGTTAAGGCCCACGCCCGTTGCCGGGAAGAGATGGGCTGCGTCACCGGCCAGCAGGATCCGCCCCTCGCGGTACTGGTCGGCCTGTCGAGCCTGGAACTGGTAGCGCGACAGCCTGCGTGGTTCTCCCAGGGGGAAAGCCGCACCGAGCACGCGGTGGATACTGTCCCCCAGCTCGGTCGGCGTCATCGGTACGTCATCATCGACTGCGCGCACTTCGTCCTCGGTGGTGGAGACCATGAGAACTTCTGGGGTGAGCCATCCGAACCCGAAGACACCGCGGTCTGTCCGGGTGAAGGCCCCGGCGCGCACCCTGCCCAGGCCGGGGACATCGAGGTCGCCGTTATCCAGTCGGGTTACCGAATCGGCCAAGGTTACCTGGCCCAGTCGATTGACCTCCGGATATGTGGTGCCGGCGAACGGGATGCACGCTCTGTCACGGATGCTGCTACGCCCACCGTCGCAGCCCACCAGGTAACGGGCTGTTACCTGGTGGGGCCCGCCATGGCCATGCACCTCCGCAGTCACCGTGGTGGCGTTCTGGCTGACCCCGACAACCTCTTGCCCCCGGCTTACCTGGGCGCCGAGTTCGCGTGCCCGTTCCTCGAGTAGACGCTCGAGGTGCGGTTGGGGAAGCGTCAGCCCCCGCAGCGGGGGCTCTGGCAGGGACGAGAAGTCCACATGGATCCCGCCGAACGGGTAGCGAGGAGCTGGATGGCTGGGTCCGGTACACGCTGCTTCAAAACGGTCTAGCAGACCTCGGTAGCGCAGCAGTTCCAGGATCTGTCCGCCAAGGCCGTTGGCCTTGGGAATCTCTAGGGGCTGCGGCTGCCGTTCGAGTAGCAACGGCCGTACACCGGCCAGGCGCAGTTCACAGGCCAGCATCAGGCCGGTCGGGCCGGCGCCCACAATGATCACATCGGCGTCGATCACTGACCACCCTCCTCGCATTTCTTTGTCGCGTTCCGGCCGGGCCGGGGCGTCTGCGGCAACACCTGCACTCGTTACTCCTGTCGCAGTTCTGGCTTAGGCGAGAGATTCTGCGGCACACTACGGGTCTTGCCGCAAGCCCCCCGGTGCGCTATAAGTTGAGAGTGGCGAGGAGCAGTAGCTCCTCGCCTTTGCTATTTGTTTCCCTCCTCGGCTCGATGTCCAATGCTTTGTGGTCCAGGCCGAGCTGGGCCCGTAGCGACCTGCGCCACCAGTGCGCGGGCCTCGTGGCGATCTCTTCGTGACGAGACCGGGCCGGTACCGGCGACTTCGGGGTGATCACGAGAACGCCGGAGCCCTGGGTGCCCGCCGAGCTCGGATACGACTGGGCATGACTGTCAGCGATCGCTGAGAAACAGCACATCGCGCCCGGTGCGATCCGGCTGGGGTACCACCGATTCCCAGAAGTCGTGGCAGACGAGCAGGGTGAGTACCGAGCAGTACGACGCGTACGGGGGAAGAGCTGTCTGTCCTGCATCAGCTGGCATCAGAGTGAGTGGTGGCACGATGTGCGGTGGCTGGCCTTACGTCAGAGTGCAAGGCCAGCCACGTTGATCGGGTACTGCGTGGCCAATAAAGTGGTCGTCGGTCTGATCACCGCATTATCGGCAGCTATTTTTCACGCACCTTTGATGAAAGCGCGGATCCGGCGTCGCAGGCCGGCCGCGTCCAGTCCGTGCGCGGTGACATGTTCTTGCCAGGTGCCGTAGCGGCGCAGCTCTGCGTGCGCGGTGCCCAGGGGGAGAATACGGTGGGGTATGTCCTGGAGGGCCTCGTTGGCGAAGGGCACGGATGTGCCAGCCAGATACGGTTCGATCAAGACCACATCGGTTGAGTCGGTGCCCGATATAGCCGTCCGTAGCCCGGCCGCGTCAAAGGGGCGAATCGTTGAGGCGTAGAGCACGGTCAGGTCCAGCCCCTTTACTGCTTCAAGGGTGGCGTCGAGCAGTGGGCCTACCGCGACCACGACCCCAGCGCGGCCTTCGCGCAGGACGCGGAAGTGGCCCGGGGAGACCGGTTGGGCGGTTCGGTTGGACTGTTCGCTGAGGCGTACATACACCTGGTTGTCGGCGGCAGCGGCGTGCCGGATCAGTGCTTCTGCTTCGTCCGGGTGGCCCGGTACGTGCATGGTCCAGCTGTCGAGGGTGTCGAGGAGGGCGATGTCGCCAGGGGCCTGGTGGGTGCGGCCACCAGCGGAAATGTCGTAGGAGGCGCCGGAGCTGACTACTACCGCCCCCGCAGCCTGGTGGCTCAGGTCCAGCTTGACCTGCTCGAAGGGGCGCTCGATAAGGAAGCTGGCGAAGGTATGGACGATGGGCCGCATCCCGGTCAGCGCCATGCCGCCCGCGACACTGATGAGCAGCTGCTCGCGGATGCCGACGTCGATGATGCGGTCGGGGTGTGCACTGCGGGCATCCTTGAAGCGGTCGCTGGAAATGACTGCCAGTACGACGGCAAGGCGGGGGTCTTCTTCGAGAAGGCGGTTAGTGACGTCTGTGAAGCGCTCACGCATGGTGTCCATCGGAGATGGTTCTTCCAATCTTTCAGTACTTGCGCTCGACGCGGGCGATGACGGCGTGCGGTCGCCCGGGGTGCGGTGTGGTGAATGCGTGGTGGAGCGCTTCGTGGTCACGCCCGTCCACAGTCATGGCCGACCAGCCCTCGGTGGCGAACCGCGAGGCGAGACCGCCGCGCCAGCCGAGCTTGTCGGAGTCGTTGTCGATCGCGACGACGTTAAGGCTCTCCAGTCCGGTCGCTCCAGCGAATGCGAGTGCCTCGTGATTGCTGCCTTCGTCCATCTCTGCGTCGCCGACCAGCACCCATACGGCGCTGTCGGGATGCCCTTGCGCGCGCAGCCCCAGTGCGGTGCCTACGGCGAGCGGCAGCCCGTGGCCCAGTGAGCCAGAGCCGATCTCTACACCAGGGACCAGCATCCGATCTGGGTGGTGTCCGAGTGGGGAATCGAAGGCACCAAAGGTCGGCAGCCACTCCTCGGGGATGAAGCCCTTTGCGGTGAGTACCGCGTAGTACGCCATCGGACCGTGCCCCTTGGACAGCAGGAAGCGGTCCCGATCGGCGGCGTCCGCGGTCTGCGGGGTCACCTGAAGCACCCGGTCGTAGAGCACCCAAAGAGCATCGATGGTGGACGTGGCTGCGGGGCCATGCTTCTCATCACCCGTCATTAGCGACATCAGCCGCCGCAGATCGTCAAAGCCCATGGTGTCTGTGCTGGTCAAGGTCATGACGGGAGTATGCAATTTAAAGTCCACTTGAAGTCAAGCGATACCATCGGAGCATGAGCCACCCCGCATCGCGCAACAATCGACTCACCATCGGCGAGCTTGCCGCCCGCAGCGGCATCGCCACCTCGGCACTGCGCTACTACGAGGACCTCGGCCTTATCCGTGCCGAGCGCAGCGACGGCAGACAACGCCGTTACCCACACGTCATGTTGCGCCGCGTCGCGTTCATTCGCGCCGCTCAGCGCGTCGGACTGTCCCTGGAAGAGGTCCGAACCGCCCTCGCCCGGCTCCCTGAGGAACGTGCTCCCAACGCCACCGAGTGGAACGCCGTTGCCCGAGCCTGGACTGGCCGAATCGATGAGCAGATAGCCGAACTGGAACGGCTCAAGCGCAAACTCACCGGCTGTATCGGCTGCGGCTGTCTCTCGCTGCGCAAATGCGGTCTCTACAACCCAGAGGACACCGCGGCCAATAACGGCCCAGGCGCCCGGTACCTCCTCGGCGATGAGCCCCCCACACCCAGTCGAGCCTGAACGGACCGGCTCAGCACGCAAGTGCCCTGGGCTTCGAAGGGCGCGCCGCATCCACGGCGTACCCACCGAGAGCGCGCGGAGTCGATCTCTAGGTCTGGCAGCGGCCTAGTGAGCTGCGCCGGAGATCCGTCGTTGGTTTGTGTATGACTGCTTCTGCTGAGGTGCCGGTGCCTCGTCGTGGTCCGAAGTTGGAACCGTTGTTGTTGTCCTCTGATGAGCGTGTGGTGTTGGAGCGTTGGGCCCGCAGGGCGTCATCGGCGCAGGCAGTGGCCTTGCGGGCCCGCATCGTGTTGGCGTGCCGGTGCTGATGTGCCGCCGATTGTCGTGGTGGCGCGGGAGTTACATATCGCGGCGGACACCGTCCGCAAGTGGCGTCGCCGGTTTCTCGCTGCCCGCCTGGACGGGCTGGTGGACGAGCCCCGGCCGGGCCGGCCGCCCAGCATCAGCGTGGACCAGGTGGAGACGGTAGTGGTCCGCACCTTGGAAGAGATCCCGAAGAACGCCACCCGCTGGTCTCGTGCGTCCATGGCCGACCGCAGTGGCTTGGCGAAATCGGTGGTGGGCCCAATCTGGCGACGGTTCCACCTCAAGCCGCACCTGCGCGACACGTTCAAGCTCTCGACGGACCCGCTGTTCGCCGAGAAGGTCTACGACGTCTTGGGACTGTATTTCAACCCGCCCAAGGGCGCAGCTGTGCTGTCGGTGGACGAGAAGTCCCAGGTTCAGGCGGTGGACCGCTCGCAGCCGGTGCTGTCGATGATGCCGGGCATACCCGAGCGCTGAACCGATGACTATGTCCGCAACGGTCTGAGTCCCTTGTTCGCGGCCTCCGATGTTGCGACCGGTGAAGTCATCACCTCCTTGCACCGCCGGCACCGGGCTGCAGAGTTCAAGTAGGGATGTGGTCCCCGGATACCTGCAAGTTCACTTGATCTGCGACAACTACGGCACCCACAAGACGCCAGCCATCAAGACATGGCTCACCAAACACCCACGGTTTCACCTGCACTTCACACCTACCGGCTCTTCCTGGATCAACCAGGTGGAGCGATGGTTCGACTTCCTCGCGGACCAGAAGATCCGCCGCGGCGCGCACAAGGGCGTGCGTTCACTCAAGGCCGACATCCGGGCCGGGGTCAAACAGTGGAACGAGAGCCCGACCCCGTTCACCGGACCAAGACAGCCGAGTCCTCGACTCACTCGCCCGCTTCTGCCAACGGATCTCCGGCGCAGGGCTAGGCCGTGTTTTAGAAGTCGGTGTCCCGTTTGGCTGGGTGACCTGGAATGTTGCGTGCAGCCAGCCAGACGATGAGGTCAAGTGCGATGCGGCTGATGTCAGTTTCGGTGTGAACCTTGTGCTTGACGGGCGGGGTTACTGCGGACGATCTCGTATCCGCCCTCTTCCAGGACGGCCACAGACGCGAACCAGGCGGGATCGTCCGTGTCGGGTTCGATGACAATGAACGTGTTGTCCGTGCCGTCGAGTGCACTGATCATCGCGAACAAAGCGTCCTCGGAAGCACCCTCGATGTGATCGCCGTTCTCGCTGACCACGCCGTAGCCTCTGGCCCCCATCGGATGATCCTCTCCCCGGTTCGGCAACCGATCAGGTCAGCATCGTATGGGGTCGACTACAGCCACTCGTTGATCGCTGCCACCTGGACAACCGCCAGGTATCGCACGGCCAGCTTGTCGAACCGCGTGGCCACGGCCCGGTTGCGCTTGAGCCGGTTGATCCCGCACTCGACGGCGTGGCGGGCTTTGTAGTCTTCGCGGTCGAAGGACGGAGGCCGCCCGCCTGCTGACCCACGACGCCGGCGATGTCCTGCCTGACCAGCCGGTTCCGGAATGGTGCACCGGATGCCCCTCCGTCGCAGGTAGGCGCGGTTGGCCCGGGACGAGTAGGCCCAGTCACCCCGCACCCGCAGCGGTCGGACGCGAGGGCGTCCCGCGCCGGGCCGGGGTACGCGAATGGCTTCCAGCAGGGCGGCAAACTGCGGGCTGTCACCGCGCTGGCCGGCCGTGATCAGCACCGACAGCGGCCACTGCCCCTGCTCGCAGGCCAGATGAATCTTCGTCGTCCACCCGCCACGCGAGCGGCCCAGACCGTGGTCGTCGGGTTCGGGACTGCGTCCGCCCGGCGGTTGTTTCTGGTCGGGCCCGTCGCGCCGGGCACCGGCAGCGTGCTGATGGGCGCGGCAGATCGTGGAGTCGACGTTCACCTCCCACGTGATCAGCCCGGCCGCGTCAGCACGTGTCTGCAGGCTGGTGAGTACGTCCGCCCACACACCACTGCGCTGCCAGCGGCGGAAGAGCCCATAGACGGTCTGCCACGGCCCGTACTCGGCCGGGAGGTCCAGCCACGGCGCCCCCGTCCGCACCCGCCAACGAATCCCATCGATCAGCATTCGCCGATGCCAGGACGGACGACCCAGCACCACAACCGGCAACAACGGCTCAAGAACGGCCCATTGACCATCCGACAGATCCCCTCGCCCCACACCAGGATCATCACGGCACAGGACCAGGCACAGCAGCCACTTCTAAAACACGGCCTAGTTGAGGTGTCTGTCGAGAGTCGTTGATGTAGCATTGTCATGCAACATTGACACAATGAGCGAGGAGCTATGAATCTTTTCGCGACTATCCCGTACCTCATCGGCCTAGCTATGCTCCTGCCCCCGCAACGCTGGACCCTGGACCACCTCGCACCACACGCACGACGGGCCGCACGATGGCGGCAGGGCGTGATATTCCTCGGCCTGCTTGTTGCTATTTTGCTCCTTTGTCTACCTTTCCCCTCCGCTCGTGGGGAGTGGCTGGCAGGCCCGGTTTTTGGGGTCATCGTGCTCGCCAGTGTCCTCGCAAGAGAACTGCGCCTACAGCGGCCACTTGGGAGCGTGCGGTCGGCGACGTTGACGACACGGCAGGTACGCGACTACCTGCCTCGCGGACACCGGTCTCTGCTAGTTGTCATGCTTGTTAGCCTCGCCAACCTGGTCACGGTAATGACCGTCTTCGCGTTCTCGCAGCCAGTCGACGTGGAGGGCTGGGCGGTCATCGCCTGCGGCCAAATTGACCATCTAGTCCCAGTTGACTTGGTGATGTCGGCGACGGCTATCGCCATCGGCACCGTCATTATGAGCGCTGTGGCGTGCCTGTCTGTATTGCGGGTCATCGCCAATCGACCCCCAGCAACGGCAGGGCCCGGTAGTGAGGCTCTGGACACAGCTAGGCGGAAAATTACTAGCGCGACCGTCTTCTACGCTTGGAGCTGTCTGCTAGCGTCTTCACTTTGGACCGTTTCTGCACTCGCTGTCGGCCTTTTCGGCAACCTAGACGGGTACTGCACCGACTGGTGGCTGGCCCCACTACGTGTGTCCGTCACACTGACGATGGCAACGGGCGGTGCCGCTTTCGTTTATCTGCTCGCCAAATTGACCCAGCAGAGCCGCAATCAGTTGGTTCCAGCATGAAGTCACCTGCCGTACAAGTCGACACCGCCAGCGCCGTCCCCGCATACGAGCAAATCCGTGCACAGATAACAGACCTCGTTCTAGGGGGCCACCTCACTCGAGACGAGCGTCTCCCACCAGTCCGTCAGCTCGCCACAGACCTAGGGCTCGCAGTCGCTACGGTGGCCAGGGCCTACCGTGAACTAGAAGCCGCCGGAATGGTTACAAGCCGCCGGGGAGCAGGCACTCGGGTCAGCACTGAGGCACAGAGTGGGCCCGCTACTGACAAACAGCTGGTCCAGGCTGCTGAGAGATGCGTCGCCATCGGACGTCAAGTAGGTGCGGGCGACGAACAAATCCTCGCGGCCATTCGCCTCGCGCTCGCCGCGGCACCCCAATAGCGGACGCTGCCACGTGGGTCGGTCTGTCCCGAGGTCAACGACGCCTGAGCCGACAGGAAGTCGTGACCGCCGGCGAGCAATACTCATAACCCGTGGATCGGACTCGGGAAGGGGGCCTCGCGGAACGCGGAAGCCTTCCCAAGTGATCGACTCAAGGTCGTCGAGCAGGCCCGCTTTGCTGCGCGGCCTGGGAAGGCACGCCCGTGCTGAGCGTGGTCAACGAAGACGAAATAGCAGAGACCGGCTCCCTGATGGACGAGGGCGCCAGGCGGATGCTCGCCGCCGCCCTGGAGGCCGAAGATAACCAGTACATAGCCGAGTTGGTTGATCGGCAGGACCGAGGCTGGCCGCCACCTAGGTCCTGCGCCGGAGATCCGTCGACAGAAACGGGCGAGGGAGTCGAGGACTTCTTCGGCTGTCTTGGTCCAGATGAAGAGCCTATGGTCTTGGTTCCAGTCCTTGACCCAGGTCCGGATGTCGGTCTCCAGGCCCTTAATGTTCTTGCGTGCACTGAGGCGGATCATCTGGTGGGCCAGGTAGCCGAACCACCGCTCGACCTGGTTGATCCAGGAGGAGCCCGTCGGAGTGAAGTGCAGCTCGAACCGCGGGTGTTTGGCCAGCCAGGCCTTGATCGCGGGGTTTTGTGGGTGCCGTAGTTGTCCACGATCAGATGCACCTGCAGGTGGGCGGGCACCTCCTTGTCGATCCGGATCAAAAACTTTTTGAACTCCACGGCCCGGTGCCGAGGGTGCAGAGCACGGATCACCTCGCCCGAGGCGACATCGAAAGCGCGAACAACGTGGTCAGCCCGTTGCGCACATAGTCATGGGTGCGCCGCTCGGGCATGCCCGGCATCATCCGCAGCACCGACTGGGACCGGTCCAGGGCCTGGATCTGCGGCTTCTCATCCACCGACAGCACCACCGCCCCCTCGGGCGGGTCGTGGTCGCCGCACGTGCACGAGAACGCCATCGGGATCACGCTGCTGGATAAGGTGGCCGCCGACACCGCCGGCGTGGTGAAGAGCTGGGTCGATGCCGGGTTCAAGAACGCCGTCATCGAGCACGGCGGTCGCTGGGCATCGAAGCCGAGGTTGTATCGCGTGATCCGCAGACCAACGGGTTCGCCCGTTCCCGAAGGGCTGGGTGGCCGAGCAGACCTTCGGCACCCTCATGCTGCAGCGTCGGCGGGCCCGCGACTACGAGGCCCCGCCCGCCAGTTCGGCGTCCTGGATCCGCCGATGACCGACGTCACGGCCTGTCGGCTCACTGCCATGACGGCTCCCACCTGGCGCGACCCGGCCTCCGTCCGCTTCCCCGGGCCGGCACGAACAAGCGGGAGCAACCATGCACGCTGAGTCGAATTCCTGACCGTTGTCGGTCTGGATCTCTCCCCGGCGAACGGGAGTTTGGCTAACACGTGGTCGATGAACTGCACGGCGGTCTTCTGGTCCTTGCGCGGGTAGGCGCGCAGGACCCGGAGCCGAGTGCAGTCGTCGATGGCGGTGTACTGGTAGTAGCGCTTCTTGCGGCCTGTCTGGCCTAGGGGCTCGATGAACTTGACGTCTACTTGCAGCTGGTGGCCGGGCGTTGCTTCTCGTGGCGCTTCCTGCGGGTGGAGGGGCGCTTATAGCGCTGGCGTCCCGGCAGCCGGTTGAGGGACCTTCTTCAGGCGCGACATCCGCACAGAATCCGTGCGCATGGCCTCGCTGGACGGCAAGCTCGGACGCGACGCACCGCACGGCTTTCTCGACCGTGTGGCGCAGCCGACGACCTTGGTAGCGGTTCTGGCAACCGAAGGGAAAGTGCACTGGCCGTCGTCGATTCGTCTTCACGGATGGCAGGCAATGTGAAGGTTCGAGGGGCAAGGCGCTGACAATGTGAAGGAGTACCAACCGAATGATGGCGTAAATACGCCGAGTTGGTGCTCCCGGTCGAAATTATGTAGGGATCGGCAATTTCTCTCGTCCGATGTCCAGTATGGTTCTGTCGGTCACGGCGGTTAAATGTCTTGTGTATTGGTGGAGTTGACACCATTTTCCATCGATAACGCGCGAAGGGCCCGGTTCAGACGCAGGGTTGGTTCCGTTCTGCCTGCCTGGTGCTCAGTCATTCTGTAGCGCTCTGCTGCTCTCCTTTGGTCGACGTATTCGAAATGGACGCTGTCTGATCAATTGGTATTTTGCAACACGTGGCTACACGATGCCGTCCCAGAATTGTTTTATAGCCCGGAAAGGGTTTTCTCGTATGTCCCATCAGATGCAGTATCAGCAAGTGCCGCAGGGCGGGGCGGGATTCGGCCTCCCTGCGGCACGCAACGGTCTGGGTACCGCGGCCCTGGTCCTCGGCATTATTGGTACCGTCAGTGGTCTCCCGATGATCACGTTCTGGCTGGCCGGTCCACTTGGCCTGCTAGCCCTGATCTTCGGCATTGTGGGTACCGGACGGGTGAAGAAGGGCCAGGCCACCAATAAGGGCGTGGCAGTCACCGGCACCGTCCTGGGTGTCATATCGATTCTCCTGGCAGCTACCGGTCTTGTACTCACGTTGTGGGTATTCAACGAGGCAAAGGATGAAATCGAGAAGCAGACTGGCAACAACGTCACCGAAGACCTCGGTGCAGGCGAAGCGGCCGAGTACAACAACGGCCTCCACGTGACTGTCTCGAAGCCCAGCCTGTACACCGTCGACCCCAACACCCTCGTCTCCGGACACTCCGAGGGCAACGAGGCGTACAAGGTCACCATCACGCTCGAGAACACCGGCAAGGATGTTTTCGACAATCCCCTGACGACGACCAAGGCCCGGTCTGCCGGCACGGAGCTGGAGGAGGTCAACGACGACAAGCACGGCCTGCTGCACCACAACATCGGCGATTCCATCGCCCCTGGCAAGTCCGTCAACGTGGAAATGGTCTTCGACGCGCCGCCGTCCGCGAAGGATCTTGACATCACTGTGACGCCAGACCTGCTGCTTGATCCCGCGACATGGAAGCTGTCACTCTGACACCTCATTCGCGCAGCGGGCGGGGCGGAGAACTAGCAAGAACGATTCTTCGCCCCGCCTGATGGGCGAGTTCGCGGGGCTCTCACCGGTCGACCGCGGTAAGCAGACCTGAAACGCTCGGGTATGACGGGCGGCTACGGCATCCATTGGGATGTGTCCTGGCAGGCGCCAACCGCCACGACTACCCGCTGCTCATCTCGACCCTGGACCGCCTTTACGACCTCAGGCCGTTACTCGAGACATCACTGCCTGGACGCCCGCTACGACTCGGACTAGACCTGCACCCTTCTCAGCGAACGCGGTCTCCACGGCCGCATCGCGCACAAGGGCGAGTAGGCGTCGATCCAGGCCGGCCAGTATTGACATGTCGAACGCAGGAGTCCTCGCCCGGCGCAGGGCAGGTGAACGCTCCGGCAGTGGCGGCCAGGGTTGCCGTGGTCGCGGCGTGGGCGGGCAATTGTGGATCAGGAGGGGTCCGCAGGAGGACTAGCTGGTGGTAGAGCGGCGCGGTGGCGGCGATCAGCAGACGCCGCGCGTTTGTGTGCGGCGGGAGCTCACCGCGGTCGATGGCGCGCTCGACGAGGGCCTCGCAGCGCGCGTACCGGTCCTCCCACAGTTGCTGCTGGGCGTGGGCGGCTTGCGCGGAGCGGAAAGAGGCGGCCATCAGGGCCTCGGGGATCGACGGTTGCGCGACCAGGGACTCCTGGATCTCGTCATTGAGGGCTGTCAGATCGCCACGCAGGGAGCCGGTGTTCGGGGGCTGCCAGTCGTCCTCGCCGGCAGCGTCGAGGACGTCGGCGAGCAAGCCACCAACGTCGTGCCAGCGCCGGTAGACCGTGGCGCGATGCACCCCAGCGCGGGCCGCCACGCTCTCCATCGTTAACCCCTCGTAGCCGTGTTCACCTAGTTCGGTACGCACTGCGTCGAGTACTTGGGCACGGATTCGTGCAGTGCGGCCACCCGGTCGGCGGTCGGGCGGTGTGGCAGGACGAGCACGTTCTGGTGGGCGGTCCGGTCGGTCTGTCATTGGGAATCCGGTTGCTCGGCGGGACTAGATCATGACAGCATTCTAAAGCAACAGGTGTCGCAATAGCGGGTAGCCGATGCTCTTCCGAAGCGTTGCTCTGGCCTTGCGGTCCCAGGCGACAATTCCGTTCCCGACAGCTTCGGAGTTGCTCGTGTGTTCACACAGATCACCACGCTCGCAGTCAGTAAGTCCGTCGACGGCAGGCCCGTTCTCGACTCGGCGAGCTGCTCGCTCGCGAAGGGCGAGTGCGCCGGGATCGTCGGCGAGAGCGGGTCCGGCAAGACCACCCTGCTGCGGCTCTTCGGCCAAGCGTAAGTGCCCCGACCAGGGTGAGATCATCCTGCAGACCGACGGCGGCGTCGGCTACCTCGCCCAAGACGGAGGTCTGCCGGAGGATGCGATGGCCCAGCAGGTCATCGATCGGACACTGGGCTACCTGCGTGTGATCGAAGCTCGGATGCGCCACCTGGAAGCAGCAATGGCCGACGGTGGCGAGTCGGCGCTCGACGGGTACGGCGAGGCCGTCTCGGTCTTCGAGCTGCGCGGCGGCTATGGCGCCGATGTCTGACTGGAAGGCTCCCTGCACGGCCTCGGCCTGAAGCAGGTGGGCCTGCCTTGTGACGGGGCGTCACCGGCGCACGGTGGCACTCCCGAAGTGCACGGAAATCTTGCCAGGCCACCCAGACAAGTACGCGGCCAGCAGTACGAACAGGATCCGCAGAGTGCTTGCCTGTCCGGCGCTGGCACAAGAAGTGCCGCGATACAAGGGGCGAGCTGCATCCACAAGACGCCAAGTTCGAAAGGTCCATGGCGCGTTGCGCCGATGTAGGACAGAGACCATGCCCAGACGTATTTCACGTGGCACGACGACCACTGTCATAGGCGGCCTTCTTGCGGCGCTGATCCTCACCACAGGTTCCGCGCCGGCCGCATCAGCAAAGTCTGACTCAGCAAGATCTGACGGCGAGCGAACCCCGCTCGCCACCGGGCCGATGCCCGAGAAGTACACGGTCACCCTCATCACCGGCGACAAAGTCACCCTGCGGCCCACCTCCAAGGGCCGGTCTGCGGTGACGGTCCATCCTGCTCCCTACCGAGACCGTGGGAGGTCCTTCCGGACACTCCACGACGAAGGGGGTGTCTACGTTATTCCGGAGGATGTGACGAGCCTGCTGTCCGGCACGCTCGACCGAGAACTGTTCAACATCCGCCGACTGATCGACAGCGGCTTTGACGACGCCTCCACCAAAGAACTCCCGTTGATCGTGCAGGGTTCCGACCCGCTGTCCCCGATCAAGGGGGAGCGACGTTCCCGCGCCCTTGCCAGTATCGACGCTGTCGCGGTGAGCGTACGGAAGAGCACGTCGTCGGCCCTCACGACCCAGTCCGCCTCCCCGCGCAAGCTCGCGGCCAAGGGGCTCTCCAAAGTATGGCTCGACGACAAGGTCCTCCTGACGCGGACCAAGGAACCGAAACCGTCCTCGGACGGCACGCCGCCCTCGCGTCGCAAGAGCGACGACGGTCTTGACAGCTACCTGGAGCGCATCAAAGCGCCGGATGCCTGGAACTTGGGCCTGAGCGGCGAAGGCGTCGATGTGGCTGTGATCGACAGCGGCGTCGATGCCAAGCACCCGGATCTGCAGGGCAAGGTCGAAGCAGAGGCCAACTTCACCACGGACCCCACTCCTGGGGATGGCAACGGGCATGGCACGCATGTCGCCTCGGTAGCCGTAGGCACTGGAGCACAGGCCGAGGGCGCCCGCAAGGGTGTAGCTTTCGGTGCGAACCTGTGGTCTGCCAAGGTCGTAGCGGACAACGGAGAAGGCCTGACATCCTGGGTGATCGCCGGCATGGAGTGGGCGGCTCGCCGCGGCGCTGACGTCATCAACGTGAGCTTGGGCGGCGTCCCACGGCAAGACGATCCCCTGGCCGACGTGGTGGACACCCTCTCGTCGGAAACGGACACTCTGTTCGTTGTCGCCTCCGGCGACGAAACGGCCGGTGACTTCAGTGTCACCACCCCTGGCGTAGCGGAAAGCGCGCTGACCGTGGCGGGCAACGGTTACCGGCTGGACGGTGCCGGCCCGGCCCCGTACACGTACCTTGCCAAGCCCGATCTCGTCGCCCCGGCCGCCGGCATCATGGGAGCACAGACCGGCGGTGGGACGACGCAACCGTACGGTGCCATGACCGGCACATCACCGGCCACGGCGCAGACGGCTGGCGCCGCGGCTCTGCTACGCGAGCAACACCCTGACTGGGACGCACGACGAGTCAAGGCCGCACTGACGGCTGCGGCTCAGGAGCTCGAAGGCCAGTTGCCCCTCAACGACGGGGCTGGCCTCCTCGATGTCGCCCGAGCCGCAACGGACACAGTCAGGCTGAGCCACGGCAACGTCGACTTCGCCTATCTGCCCTACCCGGACAGCTCCAAGCCAGCGACCCGGGACATCGCGATCACGAACGAGGGAGACGCACCACGGAGTTTCGCGGTCTCGGACCGTACCACCGACCTCGCGGGGGATACGGCACCCGACAACCTGGTTACAAGCTCGAAGGAGCGGGTCACCGTGACACCGGGAGCGACCGAGGTCGTGACCATCACCCTGACACCGGCCAACGGAGACCCCGGGCCCTACAAGGGCTTTGTGATACTCGCCGAAGAGAGTGGTCCGCAGCGCCATCTGCCTCTCAACTTCACGATGGAAGCACCCCGGGTGACCACCAGCCTCAAGGTGCTGGACAGGCACGGAGAGCCGTGGGCCGGCGGCACTGTCCTGTTGGTCAGCCTCAACGGCAAGTACCAGCCGGGCGGCGGCGGCTGGGGCCTCGTCAACCTGGACGAGCAAGGCCAGGGAGCGGCCCGGATGGCACCTGGGCCGATGACGATGATGGCCACCGTTCGAACGCCGGAGAAGGGCGACGAGCCGGAATCAGTGGCTCTGACGGGTTACTCCGAGATCGTGGTCGAAGAGGACCGGCTGATCACCATCGACGCCCGCAGAGCCCGGCAACTTGAACCGGCGCGAGTGGAAGGGACCAGGACGAAGGTGGCCTCGGCGCTCATCCACTTCGAGCAGCAGGACGAGAAGGGGTATGACCTCGGCACCATGCTGGTCGCCACGGGTGACGAAGTCGAGGACGAACGTGTCTTCCTGGAGCCGACGTCGCCGGCCCAACACGGTGAGGCCGCCTTCGAGACACGGTGGCGCCTGTTCTCCGACGGTAAGTCCCACCGTAGCCAGGCCGACATCTACGATCTCGTTCTGGGGAGTGGCTCTGCCATTCCCGGCACGTTGCGTTTCACGGTCTCGAAGCGCGACGCACGCGCATTGGCGCGGATCGAGTCCGATTATCGTTCCGTCCTCGGCTCGGCCGACACGTACGTGGACACCGTGAGCGCCCACAGCGATCTGGTGAACAACTCAGTCATGCTGAGCTATCCCTTGAGTGTTCCTCAGCGACGCGTGGAAATGGTGACAGCGCGGGAGGACATCGTCTGGCGACAGCATGTCACATACGGCACCCCGCAGACCGTGCACGCAAAGCTGGTCACTCCGGAGACTGTGTACAAGCCAGGTCGGCGATACTGCACAAGCTGGTTCGAGGCCACCGCTCCGGCTCTGATCGCTACGCACTTGAGTGATGCGCTCAATGTTGGATCAGCGCAGATCAGCGACGGAACGCACATGGGTGGGGTCGACCAAGGGATCCTCGGCTCACAACCGATCAAGATGTTCCGCAACGGAAAGGAACTGAACCGAGCCAACGGCGGTTCGTTCCCCACCACGCCAGAGCGAGCCCTGTTCAGAGTGGAACACACCGCGCGCCCCGTTCAGGAGATCCTCCCCGTCGGCCGGCGCGTGGACACGGCCTGGACCTTCCCCTCGGAGGGGCCGGCGCCCGGAGGCCCGCTACGCACACCGTCCATACTGCGGATCGACTACGATCCGGAGACCACCTCCGCGGGTGTTCTCCGGGCAGGACGGTCGATGACGATGAAGGCCCGCATCATCGCCGGCACGGACCAGGACGACGTCGGTACCGTCGAGAAAGGCACCTTGCAGATGTGGCTCTCGACCGACCAAGGAGAGCACTGGAGCAGGATGTCGGTAAAGGCCGGGCACGATGGGTGGTTCACCACCAGGGCACACGACCTGAAGCTCCGTCCGGGTGACACCGTCTCCGTGCGGGCTCACGGTACGGCCTCGGGTCAGCGGGGCGTCGAACAGACCCTCATCGACGTCTATCAGGTGCGTTGACAATTTCGGGGGTTGGCTGGCTCGGGTCGGAGCTCTTGGGCTCCGACCCGAGCCACTGCCATGGGCCGCCAGCCCGGTTGGCCTGTGGCCTGATGTGCGGCAAGCCCGAGGCCTCGAGGGCGCCCCGACACAGGGCATATACGTCAGCCGAGGCCGACTGCCTCCAGGTCCTCCGCCAGGACGAGATCACCCGCCGCGAGACTGTCGCCTTCCAATGCAGGCTTCAACGGGCGTAGTTCGAGCAGCAGGCAACCCTGGAGGAGTTCGACTTCGCCGCCTCCTCGACACTGCCCACCGCTCAGATCCGGGGCCTGGGCGCCCTGCGCTGGCTGCATGCCGGCGAGTCCGTAATCTTGTTCGGCTCGGTTCGGGGTGGGCAAGACGCATATCGCCCAGGCGCTGGGACGCCTCGCCGTCCGGCAGGGCACCCACGTCCGCTTCGCCAAGACCATCCGGATCCTCGCCGACTCGCCGGCGGCCACGCGGACCGTATCTGTAAAAGCACCGCGGCGGAGCGCGGGGCCTGGATCGTCTTCGAGGACGAGGCCGGGCAGTCGATGACTCCGCCGCGTGCCAGGACCTGGGGCTTGATCGGCCAGACGCCGGTCGTGAGGGTGAGGGGCCGAGGCTCAGGGCGCGTGTCGATGGCGGGTATGGCCTGCTACAAGCCGGGCCGGCGATCCCGGCTGATCTACACGATCCGCGAGTACCGGGGCCGCAAGGACGAGCCGAAAGGCTTCGGCTGGCGCGACTTCCGCGACCTGATCGTTCGCGCTCGCATCCAGCTCGGCGGACCGATCGTGCTGGTCTGGGACAACGTCCGCCTGCACCTGACGGCCAACATGCGCGAGTTAACGACGCGAACGCCGAGTGGCTCACCGTCTTCCCAGCTGCTCACCGGCCCCCGGACCTCAACCCGACCGACGGCGTCTGGCTGCTGGTCAAGCGTGACATCGGCAACCTTGCTGCGGCCGACCTCGGCCAGGTCACCCGCACCGTGAAGCGCAGACTGAAGATGCTGCAGTACCGGCCGGAGGTCATCGACGGCTGCCTCGCAGGCACCGACCTGGCCCTGTGCGCGTCGGGTGGACGGACACGAAATTGGCCCGAAGCCCAAAACTGCTGGTCAGCTACGGTGGCGGCATGACTGACAGCTTGCCCGAGGACGTAGCCGACGTGCTTGGCCTCGTCCTGAACCCGGACGAGCCTGTTCACGTCGCCCTCCGACGGCAGGTGCCCCACCTCAGGGTGAGATCCCGCTGTAAGTGCGGGTGCGGCACTGCCTACTTCGACCTTGACGCCAACGCGGTGGAGCCCGCGCCAACGGGCCCCGACATCGTCGTGGCTGCCGACATACAGCTGTTCACCGAAACCGGCGAGTGCCCTGGCGAGATCCTGGTCTTCGCGCAAGGTGGTTACCTCTCATGGCTGGAGGTCTGCTCCTGGAGCGATGACGTCGAAGTGAATCTCGCCGGGGCGCGGCGCTGGCTACAGCCTTCGTCCTGAACCCGAGCCGGTAAACGCCGATGTCTCGGATCCTGAGGCCGCCACCACGAGTCGACCGACATCACGCGTGTTCAAGTTCAGAAGCTCGCCAAGCCGTTGGGCCGCCATCGGCGCCCGGGGCTGGGAGAATGGGTTACGCGCAACTCGAGGGTCACCGCCAGAGACTGGTTCGTCACGTTCGGAGGGCAGGTTGCTGTTCTGAAGTGCCATCGAGGCTGCAAGCTGCACTGACGTCACCCGTGCGCATCATTTGGGCCTCGTCAAGCTACTTGAGGCGATCCCCACTCGGATGCCGGCTACCAAGAGCTGGGCGTGTGGTCACATGGCTCGACCCGACGCCGCATGGTTCCGACTGCCTGCCGGGGGCAGGCGGGATCATGCGGCAGGCAGGCGCTGGATGTAGTCGATCGTCTCCTCAAGACTGACCACGTCCGCGTACTTCATGTGCATGTCGAACAGGCTGACCTTGTGTGAGATCTGGGAGCGATCGGCACAGCACTCGAACGGAATCACGACGTTGAAGTTGAACTGGAAGGCGTCGAGCACCGTCGCGCGCACACAGCCACTGGTCGTCATGCCTGTGACGATGACGGTGTCACAACCGGCGTGCACGAGGTATGAGGCAAGCGGCGTGCCGAAGAACCCGCTGGGCCTGGCCCCCTTGTCGATGATGATCTCATTGGGCAACGGGGTGAGTTGCTCAGCGATCACATCTCCCGGCGGTGTCCCCACCGGTACGGGAGGGGGGTTGCCGTTGACCTTCCACCGTCCGCGTTCAGCCGGCTGCACTCGGGCCTCCGGCCCGGGGTAGCCCTTGGTGAAGAAGATGGGTAGCGCGGCCTGCCTGGCTGCGTTGAGCAGAGCCTCATTCGCCACCACCGCTGGACCGCCCGTTGGGCTCCAACCCGTCGGATACGTCGAGTCAACGAATGCGCGGGTCATGTCCACGACGACTACGGCAGGACGGCTACCAGCAGTCATTCCGCGGTCTTGGCTGTCGAAACCTCGCCCGAAGCTCGCAAGGTCATCCTCGGAAATCGCGTCTGCCCATGGCTTGCTTCCTGAACTCATTCTTCCTCCAGTCACTGACTGATGAACCAGGTCTGCCGACAGGCGGTGTACTCGAGGCGACGCGCATGTCGAGCATTGGAGCTTTTTTACTGCCTGGAGGAACTGATCCCCAGGGTGCGGCTGGTGTGGCCATTTTTTCCAGTTTGGTAAACGTAGTAGCCAGGAGGTAACGCCATCCCTCAGCCTGCATAGGTCAGACTTGCATATGTCCAACAATTTTTCTAGCAGTGGTTAGTGCGGAGGGGTCGACCTTGGCTGCGACGCGAGCGCAGGGGCGATCGCCTGGACCCACGCTGGACCTCGCCGGGGTGAGGGTGGACTCGGCC
This sequence comes from Streptomyces sp. NPDC054872, assembly GCF_053610705.1. NCBI lineage: Bacteria > Bacillati > Actinomycetota > Actinomycetes > Kitasatosporales > Streptomycetaceae > Streptomyces > Streptomyces sp. NPDC054872. The sequence goes on from NZ_JBSGYY010000013.1 coordinate 115,253, forward strand.
AGGACTAGTTGACAGATAATTCCCTACGATCCTAATGTTGGACTTTAACGCTTGATGGACGCGTGACGAGTGAACTTGCGTCGCAGAGTGCATCGAGCGCTCAGCCGCCGCACATGGCGCAAACGCGGACGCGGTCACTTCACCTCGCCGGACAACATCTGGACTGAGGGATGATTGCAACTCGGTATCAAGACGCTCCCACGCCTCTTGAGGCGCTCCCACAGCCAGTAAGTCAGGGCTTGTAGTGACCTTGAGGTGCGGCAGCTTAAGGAGAATCATGAATCTCGAACTCAGTGGCCGAACGTACCTAGTTACGGGAGGTACACGCGGCATCGGTCTGGCGACCTCCTCGCTGTTGCTCGAAGAAGGCGCTTCAGTCATGATCGCCGCGCGGAGCACTGAATCGATCGAACAGGCGTCTGCCGTGCTCGGCCAGCGTCCCGAAGTCGGTTTCGTGCAGGCCGACTTGCGGCAGCCCGACGGCGCAAGCACCGCGGTGACGGCTGCACTGAATCAGTTCGGAGCACTCGACGGTGTCGTCAACAACGCCGCCGCCTTCTCCATCGACAAGGGCCATCCCGACAGAGCGGCGTGGGCCGGGCTGTTCGAGCTCAAGCTCCTCGGCTACGAGTCTGTTGTGCAGGCGGCCCTCGAGCACCTGAGTGAAGGCGGAAGCATCGTCAACATCTCCGGCATCGCTTCCATGCGGTATCACCCTCGTTCGCCTCACGTCAGCGCAATGAACGCGGCTGTCCAGGCGCTCTCGATGCACTATGCGGCGCAACTTTCCGCGCGGCGAATCAGGGTGAACACGGTTGTCCCGGGCGTCACCGCGACCGGCCGCTACGAGCGACGTATCGCGCACATCAGCCAGCAGAACGGCGTTGACCTTGCCAACGCCAAGAAGGCCCTCGACTCTACCGTCCCCCTGGGCCGGCCGGCCGACCCCGCGGAACTCGCCGCGACGATTGTCTTCCTGCTTTCGAGTCGGTCTGCGAGCACCACTGGAGCCACAGTGGTGGTCGACGGCGGAACTGTCATTTACCCGGACGCGGCCTATGTGGATCAGGGCAATTGAGCACGCCTGGTCAGTCGGCCCCGCGTCAGTCGTTGCGCAGTCCAGGGTGTGGCGGATGGACCTTGGGGTTGACAGCGCGAGTAGGCCACACTCCTCGGCTCGGTCGGTCATCCCCCCCGGTAGCAGGCCCAGTTAGGGATGCGGGGGCTATGGCAGGCCAACGGTGAGCGTCGGGCTCCCTCTTGCCAGGCCAGCGTGGAACTGGCTCCACACCATGGGCTCGTGACGGAGGAGGTGAGGACGGGCCCGTGGCCTTTGCTCCGAACCCGGGTAGTGGCGTCCCGGCGCAGGGCGTGCCGCAGAACGGTGGGATGGCTGAACCTGGGCGGAGCGCGTTGGCCAGGTTGGCGACCTGTCTGGTACGGGTGATTCCCCAGACCATGCCGTTCCTGTCGAGGCGGTCGCGGTCGATGCGTCTGGCAGGTCCGTGGTCCCGAGCCGCCGCCCGGCGCCGATTTCCTGGGCTCGTAGTGACTTCGGTCCGCATGATCCGAGTCGCGACAGCGATTGTTGCGCTAAAGCGCCAGCCGACCAAAAGTGAACCTCCGCAGACTGTCAGTGGAGCGGTGTAGAACGTCGGCCATGGATGCTCAGCGAAGGATTGCCGCAGAACGATTTTTGCGGAACATGGCGTATGGGAGCAGCGGCAGGAGCTCGACACGGTGCCGCAACTGGCCGCCACGGGGCTGGGCGGCGACTCCGCGCCGAGCCAGGTGAGCGAGTGAGCAGCCCGCTTCGAACCCAACGAACTGCTCGGAGGCTACGAGTATTTCGAGGGACGAGTCCATTCCGACGACTGATTTCTGAGTGCAGGCGTGGTGGCGACCCTTTGCCGCGGGATGTATGCACAGACAGATCATCTCCCCGGACCTATGAGCGCCTACCGTCACTCAGCTCTTCCACCCTCGGTGATCCAGCTTGAGTTGGCGAGGGGCGTCTCAGGAGGGCCCGTTGCTTCACAGACGGTCGCTGGTGACCGCCCCGCCTGCACCACAGTCGGCATGCGACGATCTGTGTCTGTCTTTTGCTGCTCAGCGTGCTGCTCGCCACAGCCCGAGCAACTGGTCCGTGCTGCTGCCGTGGGGCAGCCCGGCAACAGCGTGGTAGAGGCGGCCGCCGATGTCACCCAGGAGGGTGGTGCAATGACGGGTGAAGTCTGTCGGGCCCCATCCACTCGTATCGCCCTCCCCAGTGAGCGTGAGTACTCTGCCGTCGTCCAGGCTGATGTCCACGCGCGCGCCCAACTCAGGAAGTGTCGGATCCCCGACCACCTCAAGACGCCCGGGGTCTTCCCAATCGGCGACCAGACCAGGATGGAAGGCCCGCAGGGCAGACTTTGTAATCCCTTCCACGCTGGAGATTGACTCTGCCGAGGCGTCACTCTGGTTGCCGTAACTGGCGGCGAATGGCGCGAGTCGGACTGAGACCCGCCGTAGCGTCCCGCTGACTGGGGACAGCCCCTGGAGAGCGTCGAAGATCGACTGGCCGTACATCGCGACCGGAAACCTCTTGAACGTCACTCGGTGAATGGCGGACCGCGCCTCTGACTGCGGCGGTTCCAACCCGCCACCAACGCCGAACATTGCGTACAGGCCTTGCGGGCCCGAGAGCGTGCCGGCCCCGCCCTTGAGACCCGCCGAGGCAGCGATCGCCGCAGAGACACCGGCCTGGACCGCGAGCGCGGGCTGCAGGATCCAGCCGTCGCCGGCCGTGGAAACGACGCCAAGAGGCCCGCCCGTGGCCGCGGCGGCCAATCCGAGTGCGGCGCACGCGCTGTCGTCCGGCAGGGCCAGCATGAGTGACATGGTGGCGGCCGCGGCAAGCGGTGAAATGACAGAAGTGACTCGCCAGCCGCGTTGCGATACCTCGGGTAGCAGACGCTCGGCAAGTCGGCAGGCACACTCGTACCCACCGACTACGGCACGCAGCAGCCGTTCACCATCGGAGGGCTGGGCAGGCCGAGGTGCCGCATGCTCCAAGGCTGCCAGCGCCACCGGCACGACAGCGAGACCGGGGTGAGCCGCCACGCGGAAGGAGTCGTCGGTAAGTCGTGCGTGCATCAGGTAGGAGTTGGTGAGCACTGCACTGGTGATATCCGCGCGCTTGGCTAGTCCGCTGATGGTGCAAGCGCCCGGCGCGCCGGCCAACGTTTGGGCGACTGTTCGGTGCCGTTCCGTGCGTGTGCTCACCACCATGTCGGCGACCGCCACGGCAAGACATCCTGCGGCACGGTCAAGTGTTGCGGAGTCGGCGGTTTCCGCAGCCTCACGGGCGTAGTGCCACAGCATCAGACGAGGGTCCTGTAGCGGCGTTTCGTCACTCATGGCTGTCCTCGTTGCACTTGCTGTCCAGTTCGGCCATGCGTTCGTACATGGTGGTGATTCGCGTGCAGTCCTGTGCCCCGTACCCTTGGTCGACGGCGAGCTGCCAGCAGTTGACCACCGCCTGGGCCATGGGCGCTGGGAGCCCCAGTTCGCCAGCGACATCCGTGAAGAGCGAAACGTCTTTGAGCGCGCCCTCGACGGGAAATCCGAAGTCGAAGGCTCCGGTGAGCACGTGGTTCGGGATCTTCACCGCGGTGGCCGAGTTGCGGCCGGAACTGACGTTCAGCACGTCGAGTGCAACGTCGAGCGGAATCCCTGCCTTGCCGGTCAGGGCCGTGGCCTCGGCTGTAGCGGCGAGCGCGCCCAGCGACAAGACGTTGTTGGCCACCTTCATGACCTGTGCTTGGCCTGGCAGCCGTCCTACGTGGATGACGTGCTTGCCGATGACGTCGAACACCGGGGCACACTTGTCGACGGGCTCCTGGGCACCGGACACCATGATGGTGAGAGCCCCCTGCCGTGCCCCCGCCTTGCCACCGCTGACTGGCGCATCGATGAACGCCACTCCCGCTGCCGCGAGTTCGGCCTGCGCCTGGCGAGTGGCGGACAGGCCGCTCGTGGAGGTGTTGATCACGATGCACGATGGTTTGATATGGGGGGCTGCTGATAGTTGCTTGCTGACTTCGACTAGCAGCCCGGGGGTAGGAAGGCTCAGGAGGACCACCTCAGCGGTCCGCCCAACGGACTCCACGTTGTCGTGGACCACTACCCTTGCATGGTCATGGAAGGGCCGTGTCGCCTCCGGCCTGGGATCAAGCAGATGGGCACGCCATCCTCGCCCGACGAACCGCCACACCATTTCGGCTGCCATCGTGCCTACGCCGATGAACGCGACGTCCCGCATGCTGATCACATCCTGCTCATGAGAGGTGGAGGTGTGTGCCCTGGCGTGATGTGAGCTGGCATCGATGAAGGTGCTGGCTGACTCAACCGGGCCAGGACGAGCCGCCGCGGGCGCTTGCCACGGGCCGTCAACGGCTTTCGGTCGGATGCTGTGTCGGCGCTCAGTAGTGTGCTGGACGCGTGCACGAGCTCGATGGAAGCGGGGTGAGGGAACAGTGGCATGTTCCTCCTAGCGTTCGAGGGCCAGAGCGAGGCCCTGGCCGACGCCGATGCAGAGGGTTGCGATTCCGGTACCGGACCCGCGACGGGCCAGCTGGTGGGCGACCGAACCGGCGAGTCGGGCCCCGGACGCGCCCAACGGATGGCCGAGGGCGATCGCACCGCCCTGAGGGTTGAGCACGGCCGGGTCGAACTCCGGCCACTCGGCGATGCAGCCCAGGACCTGGGCTGCGAATGCCTCGTTCAACTCAAGCACGGCCAGGTCGCGAAGGCGAAGGCCCGTCTTGGCCAGGGCACGGTTGACGGCCTCCACTGGGGCCAGGCCGAAGTAGTGCGGCTCGATGCCACTCACGCCCGTAGCGGAGATCCGTGCGAGCGGTTCGCGGCCCGTGGCTCGCAGGCCGACGTCGTCGACGAGGAGGAGGGCAGCGGCACCGTCGCTGAGGGGAGACGAGTTGCCTGCCGTGACCGTGCCGCCGTCATTGCGGAAGGACGGCCGTAGCTTCGCGAGGGCCTTGGTAGAAGAGGAGGGGCGTATGGATTCGTCGAACTCGACGACGACCGGCTCACCTCGTCGCTGTGGGATGGTGACCGGCACGATTTCTGCGTTGAGGAGGCCTGCAGCCTGTGCCGACGCGGCCTTCGCATGACTCGCGAGAGCGTATCGGTCCTGCTCCTCGCGGGTGATGCAGTGTTTTTTAGCGATGAGCTCTGCAGACTCGCCGAGGGGGATGGTCCACCGCGGGTCCATTGAAGGATTGACCATGCGCCAGCCCAGCGTGGTCGAGTAGAGCTCGGTGTGGGTAGAGGGAAAGGCTTTGTCGCTCTTCGGGAGGACGTAGGGGGCGCGAGTCATGGATTCGACGCCACCTGCGATCACGATCGATGCGTCGCCCAGTGCGATCGCGCGGGCACCCTGGATCACAGCCTCCAGGCCTGAGCCGCAAAGCCGGTTCACAGTCACGCCGGGGACCGACACGGGCAGGCCGGCGAGCAGCCCAGCCATGCGGGCTACGTTGCGGTTCTCCTCCCCAGCACCGTTGGCGTTGCCGAAGTACACATCGTCGATCTGAACCGGATCCAGCTGGGGCGCGCTCGCGACGAGCTCTCGGATCGCATGCGCGGCGAGGTCGTCGGGGCGGACGCCGCTGAGTGTCCCGTTGTAGCGGCCGATCGGGGTCCGGACCGCGTCCACGATGTAGACATTCCGCACGCTCATGCCCGGGCCTCCTCGGTGATATGGGCACGCAGGTCAGGAGCGCTGGGAATCCTGACAGTCATCTTCACTGGACACGGCATGAGTGCTCTTCTCTGCAGCATGGTCCTGACGTAAGCGGCGGAGAACGTGGGCCCGGCCACCGTCGGTCCGCCATCACAGATGTGTAAGTAGACAGCCGGACTATTATCCAACATTTATAGCTTGTCAACAAGGTGTGCCCTTTGCGTCGGTCGCATGCGGCGCCGAGCCGGCCGGGGCGCAGGGGACGGGGCACCATGGATCGCTCACACCCAGTGGCGGGGCATCGTCGCGCGAGGACCGAGGTCGCAGGGGGCGCCCGAGACGCTAGTTGGGGCAGATGAGTTGGGCAGACACGCCAGCTGTGCGGGGACGCATCTGTCGCCGTGGAGGATTGCCCATCCGCACGCTCATTGATCTCCGCGCAGGTGGTGTCGATCTTCGCCTGCTGCGAGTGGAACCGCCGACGCGGGCCTGTGTTCAATGGGCTACCGTGTTACTATTCGACAATGAACTGTCGGCGCTGATCCGGTTTTGTCGGGAACGGGTGGAACTACATCGTGGCTGATCGGCAGAACGCCAAGACGCGGCTCATCGGGCAGAAGATCCTCCGGCCGAGGGAGCAGGTTGAGGAACGGATCCGGGTGACGATCCTGTCCGGCGAACTCAAGGGTGGCGAGATGCTGCCGCCCGAATCTGAGCTGGCCAGGCAATTCAACGTCAGCAGGACCACGCTGCGGGAGGCGCTGCGTTCACTGACGACCCAGGGGCTGCTCTACAAGGTCCCCGGCTCGCGTGGTGGCAATATCGTTCAGTCGGTGGATCACCATTCACTGGGCACGGTGGTCATCGATTCCGTGCACAACCTGCTCGCGCTCGGCAGCATCAACTTCAACGAGGTCGCCGAGGTGCGGCAGTACCTGGAGATCCCTGCGGTCCGCCTGGCAGCGGTCCACCGGAGCGAGGAAGACCTCGAGCGACTTCGGGACATCGTGCAGCACCAGAAGACAGCCTCAGTGGAAGATCCCGTGGTCCCCAAGCTGGACGAGCAGTTCCACTCCCTGATCGCCCAGGCGTCGGGGAATCGCGTGCTCGCCTCGTTCGTGGCGGCTCTGCATCACGAAACTGAGCCGGTGCACTACCTAGATCTTTCCCCCGAGGTCGGGCGCGTGACGGTACGTCAGCACCAGGCTATTGTGGACGCGATCGCAGATCAGGACCCGGATGCAGGTGAAAAAGAGATCGTGAAGCACTTGACCTACCTGCGCAAGCATCTCGCGGTCCATGTGAACAACACCTGATTTCGCGCACGTGGTCATCTTCGGACCGTTCCCTACTTGACCGCGCCCGTTCCGTTCTGTCGCCGGTCTTCCGGAAGGTATTGCTGGGGCGCCACCGCGTGCGCACCGTTCGGGTGGCTCTTGACCGCTCGGCGTCGGATCGCCGCCAGCCGAGGGCCTCACGGCAGCGCTGTCCATTGTCGCTCACCAGCTCTATGATCTGTCGCTCAGCCGCGCAGGCCGTGACGCTGTGTACATAGGGAGAATGCGGGCCTCCCAGCGCTCGGCTCCTAGTGGGCCGCAACCCGTCATCGACGCCTTCCTTAGGCCTGCGGACGTATCGTCACTCTGAGTGGCGACCCGAAGGGTGCGGGCGACCCGCGATCACCGGCCGTCCGCACGGGCTCGTGTCCAGTACGCCGCCGTGTACCGACTGCGCCCAGCTGCGACGTCCTCGCGCATCAGTCCTCCCGGTCGTCGACTGCCTTTTCGCAGGCTCCTGCATGAGCCGCTCTCGCCGAAGCGAGCCATCCGCGATCCATCGACGATCACCCAGCACACTGCCAGTTGCTGTGATCACGTCATTCCGATCGCCGGCTGCTGCCGCAGGTGGAATGCGTTCGGAGCTCGCCGCCGTCCCAGGCGTCTATCCCGCAGACGGTGGAGGCGATCCAGAGCCGCATGGCTGCCTCTGGCAGGCGGCTTCAACCTGCTCTGCTCAACTGGGCAGAGTTCAGCCGTCCGTTAAGGCCGGCGCACGCTCGTGCCTCGCGCCGGATGCCGGAGCAACTGCTCATGTACGGCGTCCGGTTCGCGCCCGCAGCAGCAAGTCCCCCATGCGGCAGGGCCTGCTCGACGGCAGAAGCCGTTGCAGTGTCAAAAACATGCGCGGTGTGTCACCGCACAACCAATCACGACGACCAGCCGCAGGGAGTTGCGGCCATGGGCGGGCGTGACGCGGGGCGCCCTCACAGGCGGGCGGGCCCGAACGTAAAAGTCGGACGATCGACCAGAATGTAAAAGTCGGACCTTGAAACGTTGTGGTGAATGACCTACCGTTCTAGTGCTGGGCAAAGACTCGTGCGTCCACCCCTCAGAAGGGCGTCAGCATGTCTCATCGATCCCACTCTTCCGATGTGCCGATCGCAAAGATTGCCTTTGCGAGCTTCATCGGCACCCTCATCGAGTTCTTCGACATGTTCATCTTCGGCACGGCTTCGGCGCTGGTTTTTGATGAGCTGTTCTTCCCGAAGCTTGACCCGCTGACCGGTACTCTCGCCTCGTTCGCCACGTTTGCTGTCGGCTTTGCGGCCCGTCCGCTGGGCGGCGTGATCTTCGGTCACTTCGGTGACCGCCTCGGCCGCAAAAAGATGCTGGTGCTCAGCCTCCTCGTGATGGGAGTGGGAACAGCAGCGGTTGGTGTACTTCCGACCTACGCACACGTCGGCATCTGGGCGCCGGTACTCCTGGTCCTGGCACGCCTGCTGCAAGGCATTGCGATCGGTGGAGAGTGGAGTGGCGCCGTGCTGATGGCGATCGAGCATGCGCCACCAGGTAAGCGGGCGTTCTACGCCAGTTGGCCACTGTGCGGTGTACCCACTGGACTGGTGTTGGCTACCGGCGCCTTCTTCCTCATCGAATTGCTCCCGCATGACGCGATGATGAGCTGGGGGTGGCGCCTGCCCTTCCTCGCCAGCGCGGTGCTGGTGGCGATCGGTCTCTACATCCGGATGCAGATATCGGAGTCGCCCGTATTCCAGGCGGTTCGGGACCGTCGGGAAGAAGCGAGATTTCCAGCTGGCGAAGTAGTGCGCAGGGCCGGGAAGCCCCTGCTCCTTGGCATCTTCTCGATGGCCGCCAACAGCATCCCGTTCTACATGGCCACTGTGTTCGCGCTGAGCTACGGCCAGAAGACCGTAGGTCTCAGTCGCGGGACGCTCTTGCTGGCGGTCTGTATCGCGTCAGCACTGCAGATTTTCACCATCCCCATCGTGGCGATGCTGACCGATCGATTCGGGCGCAGGCCTCTCCTGCTGTTCGGGTGCGTGCTTACCGTGCTGGAAGCATTTCCCTTCTTCTGGCTGATCAACACCGGTAACACCTTTGCAGTCATCGCTGCAATGATCCTTGCGCTGCCGGTCGTTCACGCCCTCACATATGCTCCGATGTCCAGTTTCCTTCCGGAGCTGTTTGAGACGAGGGTGCGCTACAGCGGCTCGGCGATCGCCTATCAGGTCGGCAGCATGCTGTTGAGCGGGCCGGTGCCGTTTGTCTCGGCCGCGCTGTTTGCCTGGGCGAACAAGCCCTGGCCTCTTGCGCTTTACATCGTGGCTGGCGGTGTCGTGTCGTTCGCAGTGGTGCTCGTGGCCCGTGAGTCCTATCGCGACGATCTCGCGCGAACAGGGAGCGCCGGCATAAGTCGCGGCGACCTGGCGCGGACAGCAAGCCCCAGCAGCGACTGATGACGTCTGGCCCTGAATTAAATGTCGAACAATATGAGGGTGATTTCATGACCGACAGGGACGGGTCGACGTCGACGGGCGGACCGCTGGCAGGGCTGAAGGTCGTCGACATGACAACCTCGTACGCGGGACCGACTGCTTCCATGTACCTGGCCGATCTGGGCGCCGATGTCATCAAGGTCGAACGCCCGCGGACGGGAGACGATGCTCGTTCCTGGGGCCCGCCCTTCGTCGAGTCGGCTTCGGCGTGGTTCGCCTCAGCGAACCGCAACAAGCGCTCCGTGGTCATCAACCTCCGCGACCCCGAGGGATTGGCCGCGTTGCGTACGCTGATCGGCAACTCCGACGTGTTTATGGAGAACCTCAACCCCGGCAAGCTCGAGGCGCTCGACATTGACCACGCTCGGCTGCGCGCGGACTTTCCACACCTGATCTACTGCGCCATGTCGGGGTACGGACTGGACGGCCCGGACAGCACCCTGCCTGGGTACGACCTCGCCGTGCAGGCCCGGTCAGGCCTGATGTCGGTCACCGGGGCCCAAGGCGGTGCACCACAGCGTGTGTCCACAGCACTGTCCGATGTGGTCACAGGCATGTGCGCCGCCCTGGCCATCAGTGCGGCGGTCGTGCGGCAGAGAGCAGACGGCGTCGGCGACCTCATCGACGTCTCGCTGCTCGACGCGGATCTCGCAGTCATGGCACCCCGCATCGCTGCCTACATGGCGGGCGAACCAGAACCCGCTCCGAGCGGTGGCACCGACTCGGTACTGGCGGTGTACCAGTCATTCCAAACGGCAGACCGCGACCTTGTGATCGCCATCGGCAATGACGCCATGTGGCGACGGTTCTGCGTGGCAGTCGACCTTCCCGAACTGGCGGAGGTCTCCGAGCTAGCGGAGAACGCTGGTCGGCGCGCCCAGCGCACGCGACTAACCCAACTGGTGGGCGCACGGTTGACTGAGCGGACGGCCACCGAGTGGCAGCAGATTCTTGGGGATGCAGGCATCCCATGCTCTCTCGTGCAGAGCTTGTCCGAAGTGGTCGCGGACCCGCAGGTGATCGCCCGGGGAAGTCTGCTTCCGGTGCCCGGCACCGGAGAAGCGATGCACGGCGTGCGCAGCCCCTTCCGGCTCTCGTCGATCCCCGAAGTACGCAACACCCGGTTCCCAGAGGTGGGGGAGCACACAGCCGAAGTGCTGGCCGAACACGGTTTCAGCCTGGCTGACATAACACGCCTCAAGGAACGCGGTGCGATCGAGGACGCCGGCTCGGAGGGACGTGGAGCACGATGAGTGAGCAATGTGTTGTGGTGGAATGCAACGAGGCTGTCGCCACGGTGCGGATAGACCGGCCGCGGGCGTATAACGCGCTGAATGCGGCGATCCTGCAGCGCATCTGTCAGGAGATCTCAGCGTTGGCGCAATCGGGAGACGTCCGCGCCATCGTGCTCACCGGCACCGGTGACAAAGCGTTCAGCGCGGGAGCCGATCTCGACGAGCTGGCCGCGCTGAGCGAAGCCGACGCGATCCCTCTGATGCGGGCTGGTCAGGCGGCCGTCCGGAGCATCGAACAGAGTCCAGTACCAGTCATCGCAGCGGTCAACGGCCTCGCCCTCGGTGGTGGGTTCGAGTTGGTGCTCGCCTGCTCGTTCGCCGTCGCCTCCACCCGAGCGGCATTCGCGCTCCCCGAGGCAGGGCTCGGGCTGATCCCAGGCTACGGCGGAACCCAGCGCCTGGCCCGTGCTGTTGGGCCCGCTGTCGCGCGGCACGCGATTCTCACCGGTCACCGTATCGACGCCGAACGCGCCTATCACCTCGGTATCACCGTGCTCCCACCAGTCGCACCCGGTGACTTGACGTCCCTCGCCCTGCACACGGCGGGTGAAGTCTCCAAGCGCGGCCCGGCCGCATGCCAGGCAGTCCTCGACGCAGTGGGCTTCGGACTGGACAACACCCTGGAGGCTGGGCTCGCACTGGAGACCCAGCTGGCTGCGAGGGCCATCGGTGGTGCCGAATCAACGGAGGGCGTCGCCGCGTTCAAGCAGAAGCGGACGCCGGAATTCGGGGTGAAGGCATGAATACCCCAACGGCACCGCTCGACATCGATCGAAATCCGGAAGCCTATCTCGCCTGGCATCGGGCTCTCGACGAGTCCGCCGCGGACGCCCTGCTCGGTAAGAGGGAGCTGGCCGTGAGAGCGGCAGTGCGCGACGTGGTGGCGCATGAGGTCGCACCCCGGGCTGCTGCCGCCGACCGCGACCACGTCTTCGTGCACGAGAGCTACCAAGCACTGGCCAAGGCAGGTCTGGCAGGCCTGATCTTCCCGGAGAAGCTCTCCGGTACCGGCGACACCAATGTCGCCTACGCTGCTGCGGTCGAGGAGATCACCGCGGGCTGCGCGGCCACCAGCCTGGTGTACATGACCCAAATGCACGCCGCCTACCCGATCATGACCGCTGGCTCGGACGGGCTGGCTGACCGCTACATCCCCAGGCTGCTGACCGGGACGACATACGGCGCGCTCGCGATCACTGAACCCAACGCCGGCAGTGACGTGTCGAGTCTGCGCACGGTCGCCACCTCCTACGGGAACGGCTACCGGCTCAACGGGGCCAAGACGTTCATCACCACCGGCGACAAGGCCGACGTGATCATCTGCTTCGCCACGGTCGACCGGACCCGCGGACGCGACGGGATCACTGCCTTCGTGCTCGATGGGCGGTGGCCCGGTCTGTCCAGGGGAACACCACTGTCGAAGCTGGGGATGAACGGATCGAGCACCGCGGAGCTGTTCTTTGACGACGTCGACATTCCCCTTGATCACCTCCTGGGTGAGCCCGGCGGCGGATGGAGCGTCGTGATGAACTCGGTGACCAAGTCGCGGATCAGTGCCGCTGCGCAAGGCGTCGGAATCGCCCGCTCCGCCTACCTTCGGACGTTGTGCGCGCTGAAAAGGCTGCACGGTCCCCGGCTGCCGGACGAGGCTGCCTTTGCTCTGGCGACACTGCGCGGCCAAATCCTTCAGGGCCGGCTTCTGCTGTTCGGCGTCGCACGTCAGGTGGACCTTGCAGGCGCCCCGCCCGCCGGACAGATCGGCATCATGAAGCAATCCTGCACCGATCTCGGCTGGCACGCGGCCCGAGAGGCCGTGCGCATCCTGGGGCCCTACGGAGACCTCACCGACCTGGGCGTCGAGCGTTGCCTGCGCGACGCGAAGGTCACCCAGATCTATGACGGCACGAACGAGGTGCAGCGGATGCTCATCGCCCGCGACACCGCGCAGGCAGTGAGGGAGCTGTGATGACGACGGCACTTGAAGGCAAGGTCGCCATTGTCACCGGCGCAGGGCGCGGCCTGGGACGCGCGATGGCCGAGGCACTGGCAGAAGCGGGCGCCCGCGTGTGCGTAGCCGCCCGTACCGGCCGTGAACTGGACACTTTCGTCAAGGAACAGGCCGCTCTCGGACGGGAGGCAAGGGCATGCCCGACTGACATCACCGATGTCGAAGCGGTCAACCATCTCGTTGACTCCACAGTAGACACATTCGGCCGCCTCGATGTGCTGGTCAACAATTCCGGCATCGTGGCCACCACGCCACTGCTCCAGCAAGAAGCGGAGGAATGGGATCGTGTCATTGCCACCAACCTCCGCGGTGTGTACCTCGCTACCCGGGCCGCGGGGCGCTACATGGTGCCGGCGAAGTCCGGAAAGATCGTGAACATCGCTTCCAACTTCGCATTCAAAGGTGTCGCCGGGCATGCGGCCTACTCAGCCTCCAAGGCAGGCGTTATCGCCTTCACCAGGACCATGGGCATCGAGTGGGCCCGCTACGGAATCGGTGTCAACGCACTGGCCCCCGGCTACTTCGCGACTCCCCTCAATGCCGAGTTGCGAGCAGACCCGGAGACCACCGAGCGAGTGATCAAGGCGATTCCTGCCCGTCGTATGGGCGAGCCCGCAGAGATCAAACCGTGGCTGCTCATGCTCGCCGGAGAGGCCTCGGACTTCATGACCGGCGAAACGATCGTCATCGACGGCGGTCAATCCAGCCGGTGAAGACCGCCAGCCTCGAACAGGAGTGAACCACGTGACAACGCAAGAACACACCGTCGCGGTGCTCGGCGCCGGGACCATGGGGGCAGGAATCGCCACCGTCGCCGTACGGGCGGGATACCGGGCGATCATCCACGACCGCGACGAGGGCAACCTCAAAAGGGGTGTCGAATCCGTCCGCGGATTCCTTGCCAAGAGCGCGCAGCTGGGCAAGCTGACGCAGGAGCAGGCAGATGCGGCGGTCGGGCGGATCGAGGGAACTACCGACCTGGGTGACCTCGCCGCGGCCAGTGTCGTGATCGAGGCGATTTACGAGGACCTCACTGCCAAAAGGGAACTCTTCGCCGAGCTGGACAGCATCGTCGGTGAGCGGACCCTGCTGCACACCAACACATCGACTCTGTCGGTCACCGCCATCGCGTCAGGATCGAAGCGGCCGGAGAGGGTTGTCGGGACGCACTACTGCAACCCGGCGCCACTGATGAAGCTGGTAGAAGTCGCCGACGGCCACCACACAGCGGGCTGGGCGCACGATGCGACGACTCACTTTCTTGCTTCGTTGGGCAAGACCACGGTGGTCACCAAGGACCGGCCCGGGTTCATTGTCAACCGGTTCCTTATCCCCTGGGAGAACAGTTGTATCGACGCACTGGAAGCGGGTCTGGGCACCAAGGAGTCCATCGACACCGCGGTGACCGGCGCGCTCGGACATCCCATGGGACCGTTCGCGCTACTCGATGTGGTCGGCCTGGACATCCACCAGCAGGTGGCCACACGGCTGTACGAGCAGCTGCGCGATCCGCGATTCTTCCCGCCACCGATGGTGGACCGGATGGTGGCCGCCGGCGATCTGGGACGTAAGACGGGTCGCGGGTTCTACACCTATGACGACAACCGGCTGTTCGGTACCTGAGCGAGGATGATCATGTCTGAAATTCAACGAGTCGCCGTGCTGGGCCTGGGCACCATGGGTGCTGGTATCGCGCAGGTCGCTGCAATGGCCGGCTACGAGGTGACCGTACTCGAAGCCGGGCAGGACAGGATCGACGCAGGCCTCGCCGCACTGACCGCCTTTTTGGCCGGTGGCGTCGCCCGCGGCAAGCTCGATCCGCCGCAACGGGAGGAGATCCTGGCCCGCATCCGGCCGGTCACCGACGTCACTGAGCTGGCCGACAGCGACCTCGTCATCGAAGCCGTGACCGAGCGAGTGGAGGTGAAGCTCGGACTGTTCACGAGGGTCGCGGAGGTCGTCGCCGCTGACGCGCTGATCGTCACCAACACCTCGGCCCTGTCCGTCACAGAGTTGGCAGACTCGGTGCCCCACCCCGGCCGGTTTGCAGGTCTGCACTTCTTCAACCCCGCACCGATCATGAAGGTGGTCGAGGTCGTGCGTGCCCTGCAGACCGATGAGGCGGTGATCGAACGGCTGGTGTCCTTCGTCAGCGCCCTCGGCAAGAACCCGGTCGTCGTCAAGGACCGGCCCGGCTTCCTCGTCAACTACCTTCTGATGCCCTACCTCAACGATGTCGTCGCGGCGTACGACAGCGACCTGGCCAGCGCCGAGGACATCGATACCGCAATGCGTCTGGGACTTGGGTACAAACTGGGACCGCTCGAGCTGCTCGATCTGATCGGCCTCGACGTCCACAACCACGCCACCCACAGCGCTTACGAGGCCACCCTCGACCCCCGATTCGCACCACCCCCCCTGCTGCGGCAGATGGTCGCCGCCGGATATCACGGCAACAAGAACGGACGTGGATTTCGAACCGTTCAGGAGGAGGTCCGATGAACGAGTACACCGACATCCTGGTGTGGCAGGACGGCCCCGTCCTCACCATCGCGATCAACCGGCCGGAGGCGGGCAACAAGCTCCGCCAGCAGACCTGCCTCGAACTCTTCGACGCACTCCAGAAGTTCCGGCTCGATCCCGCGCTGCGTGCGGCTGTGCTCACCGGCACCGGCGAGAAGTACTTCTGCATCGGCGGAGAGCACGAACCCATCACGTCGTTCGACCAGTCGCAGGTGCTGCCCATCATTGACGTGTATCAGGCGATCGACACCATCCCGAAGCCCATTGTGGCTGCGGTTAACGGGTTCGCGGTCGGCGGGGGCAACGTGCTGCACACGGTGTGCGATTTGACCGTGGCCGCCGACACCGCAGTGTTCCGCCAAGTCGGGCCGATGGTGGGCAGCTTCGACGCCGGGTACGGCAGTTGGTATCTGGAAGACACCATCGGCCGCAAGCGAGCCAAGGAGATGTGGTACCTGAACCGCAAGTACTCCGCAACCCAGGCGCGAGAGATGGGGCTGGTCAACGAGGTGGTACCAGCTGCCGAGCTGCGTGACCGCTCGGCGGAGGTGGCCAAGGAACTCACCAACCGCAGCCCGATGGCGCTGGGCGGACTGAAGGCGGCGTTCTCCGCTCGTCACAACGGCGTCTCGGGCCAGGCCAGGATGGCGCACGACCAGTACCTCAGCGTGTACCTCGCTACGAAGGAAGCGCATGAAGTAAATGAGTCCTTCGCCGAACGCCGCCAGCCCGACCCTGAGAGGTTCTGGACGTGACAGGTCATGCCCCTGCGCTGAGCACCGAACAGGCGGACCTCGCGGCCATGCTCGGCGCGGTCATCGCGGGAACCGAGGAACGTCCGTGCGACGAGAAGCCAGGCGACGTCGCTGCCATCCGGCGACAGCTGGCCGAGCTCGGCGTGTGGACGTTGGGTGCCTCTACGGACGACTACCCGGCAGGAGACGAACTCGCGGCTCTGGCCTTCGCTTGCCTCGCCGGGCGCTGGCCCGCGCTGGCCTGGGCATCGGTGCAGGCCCATACCACCGTCGACGTTCTTGGCGACACCATGATCTCCCATGGTGTTCAGGCGGGAGACGAGGCGGTGGCAGTGGTCGATGACAAATCTGCCGCAGTGCGCCTGAACTTGGAGAACGGACGACTTTCCGGCTGTATCGACCGGATCGACCCGGCCGGGGACCGACCTCACGTGATGGTCCTGGGGCACGGTGTGGCCTGGCTCCTTCCGCCGGAGGCACTGAGGTTCGAAAGCCTGCGGCGCACAGGCCTGGACGGTGCGCTGACTGTCTCAGCCCAACTGATCGAGCCCATCGAGGAAGCCGGCGTGGTGATCAACGGCGTCGACACCGACTCCGCGCGTATTCGTCTGTGGCTCGGCGCTGCTGCAGTTGCCGCTGGTATCGCGGATGCCGCAGCCGAGGCGGCGCTGAGGTACAGCGGTGAGCGTGAGCAGTTCGGTGCGCCGCTCACCGCTTTGCCGAGTGTGCGTGACGCCCTGCTGTCGGCTGCCGGATCGGCCAGCATGACACTACGCCAGGTACTGCGGCCACGGGACTGCTCGCTTTGGCAGGCTGCTGCGGTCCTCAACTCGGCCTGTGAGCAGGCACTCGACACGTGTGCCCGGGCGGTACAGGCGCACGGCGGCTATGGCTACCTGACGGAGTATCCCGTCGAACGCATGCTGCGTGACGCGGTTTCCCTGCGCGCCGCATGCGACGTGGTGAACGTCCGCCGTGCCGGGGCCGCGAAGTACGCCGCTTTCACGACCATGGGTTCTGGGAAGGACGTGGGATGACGGGTTCACTGGCGGACATGCTCGGTGGTCAGCACTCACCGGTCACCGATCGTGATGCTGAGGCGTTCCGGTCGGCCGGGTGGTGGAAAGGCCGGACGGTCCGCTCGGTACTGGCGGAGTCCGCCGACAGGTATCCCGACCGGGTGGCGCTGGTAGGCCACCGTGGCGAGAGCAGCAGCCCGGTACGGCTGACCTACCGAGAATTCGATCGTGCGGCGAACCAGGTCGCATCGGCATTGGCCCGCATCGGCGTGGGGAAGCACGACACCGTCGCGGTGATGCTGCCGAACTGGGTGGAGTATTGCTCGCTCGTCTTCGGCATCAACGAGGTCGGAGCGATCTACACCGGAGTTCCGATCACATACGGTGAGTTGCAGGCAGCCGCCATCGTGCGGCGAGCAAAGGCCAAAGTGCTGGTTATCCCTCGGACATGGCGGGGCACCGACCACCTCGCACTTGTACGACGACTTCGCCAGGAGATCGACACCCTGGAACACATCGTCGTGATAGGCAACGATGCGACAGAGCTCCGCCCGGGGGAGCAGTCCTGGGAGTCGTTCATCGATGTGCCTCCGCGCAGATTCGAGGCTCCTGCCGCCGGCGAGTTGTGTTATCTGGGCTTCACCTCGGGCACCACCGGCGAGCCAAAAGGAGCGATGCACACGCACGACACCCTCGTCTACGCGGCCGAGGCCCTCGCCAATCACCTCGGGCCGAAGACGTTCGGCGATCCGATGGTTCAGCTCGTCGCCTCCCCTGTCGGGCACCACACCGGGTTCGTTTGGGGCATTCTCTTCACAGCCCTCCTCGCAGGTACCGGTGTGCACATGGACCGCTGGGATCCCGCGTGGGGTGTCGAAGTCATCCGGCAGGAGCAGGTCACCGCGTTCTTCGGCGCGCCGACTTTCCTCCAGGACATGATGCGCACCGATCTCGCTGACGATCCCGACTGTCCGCTGGAATGCCTAGTCATTGCGGGCTCCTCGGTACCGAGGACGCTGCCTGCGAAGGGGAGCAAGGCGCTCGAGGCCTACATCGCTCCGGCCTGGGGCATGACCGAGTGCAGCATCATGACCTCGTGCACACCGAAGGAACCGTCCGAGGTTCAGCTCACCGACGGGTCCGTCTTCTCTGGTTCTGAGGTCCGTGTGGTCGACGATGCGGGCGTGGTGGTGCCACCTGGCGTGACAGGCGACCTGCTCATGCGAGGCCCGGGCGTGATCCTCGGGTACTACGACCGTCCTGACGCGACGGACGAGTCCTTCCTGCCCGGCCTGTGGTTCAAGACCGGCGACACCGCCAGCATCGACGAGCACGGGTGGCTCTCCCTGCGAGGACGCAGCAAAGACATCATCATCCGCGGCGGCGAAAACATTCCGGTCACCGAGGTGGAGACCGTGCTCTTCGACCACCCGGATGTCATCAACGCAGCGGTGGTGGGATACCCGGACGAACGGTTGGGCGAGCGGGCGTGCGCCGTCCTCGTGCTGAGCCCTGGCACACGCTTGGACCTGGACACACTGTGCGCATACCTGCTGGCGAACGGTATGTCCAAGCACTATCTGCCCGAGCGACTCATCTTGCTGGGCGAGCTGCCGACGACCCAGAGCGGCAAGATCCAGAAGTTCAAGCTCCGCCAGCTCGTGGCGTCCGACGACCCCCAATGCGACCAGCAGCTGAGTCGCGGAAGAGGCTGACATGACCCCCATCCGGCCGCTGTCCGGCGTACGCGTACTCGATCTCTCCACCTTGCTGCCCGGCCCGCTGGCCACCTTGCTCCTGGCAGAGTCTGGCGCAGACGTGGTCAAGATCGAAAGACCGGGCCAGGGCGACGAGATGCGCGTCTACCAGCCGATGCTGGGAGCGGCCAGTGCCAATTATGCAGTGCTCAACCGTGGGAAGCGCGCATACGCCGCCGACCTGAAGCACCCGGAACAACGAGACCGGGTGCTCGCGCTGGCAGCAGAAGCTGACGTCCTCGTCGAGCAGTTCCGGCCTGGCGTCGTCGACCGTCTCGGGCTGGGATATGAGCAGGTGCGTGCCGTAAACCCAGACGTCATCTACTGCTCGATCACCGGCTATGGGCAGGACGGCCCTCACGCCGCGCGTGCCGCACATGATCTGAACTACCTCGCCGAGATGGGACTCCTTGGTGTTGTGGTCGACGGCGCGGGCAACCCGCCTCTACCCCCCACGGTGCTGGCGGACATTGCCGCCGGTACGTACCCCGCGGTGATGAACATCCTGCTGGCCCTCCGCCAGCGCGACGCAACGGGCGAGGGGTGCCATCTGGACATCGCCATGACGCGCAATCTCCAGCTGCTCGCCTATGGCTACTTCGCGACGCATCAGGGAGGCGGAGGATGGCCGGTTCCAGGCAACGAGCTGTTGACGGGTGGCAGCCCTCGCTACCAGGTGTACGCCACAAAGGATGGCCGGCACGTGGCCGTCGCCGCGCTCGAGCAGAAGTTCTGGGAGCGCTTGGCGCAGCTTCTGGATCTCCCCGAGCAGTATCTGGACGAACGGGGACAGGAGCGCGCCGTCATAGGTGTGATCGGGGACTTGATCGGGGCACACCCAGCTGACCACTGGCGCAAATTGTTCGACGGCGAAGATGTCTGTTCTGTCGTCGTCGCCTCGTTCGAGGAGGCCGAGGCTGCCGGCCTCCTGGACATCCATTCCGACGATCGACTGACAGGAGAGGGCTTCGATGTCGGCACACTGCCGAGCACGGTAGACCCGGTCCTGCGCAGACCGCCTGGACGCCTCGGCTATCCCTCGCTCGATCCGCTGCCGGCTGGACCGGTCTGGCCCAGCCGCTGATCTAACCCGACGGTCTTGGCACGAGACCTGAATGTTCGGAACGAGTGACTCCCGGCAGTGCTTCCCGCGCAGCACCCGCACCGTGATCAGGAAGGTATCCGACGACCATGCCTCTCGACGCCGTCACAACAGGGCTCTACAACGAGATCGTCAGTCGCAATCCGGCCGAACCGGAATTCCACCAGGCCGTCTCGGAAGTGCTGCACTCGATCCAGCCCGCGCTGAAACGACAGCCCTCGCTACGTGATGCCAGCCTGCTGCAGCGCCTCTGCGAACCGGAACGGCAAGTTATGTTCCGTGTCGTCTGGGTCGACGACAATGGCACAACACGCGTCAATCGGGGATTCCGGGTGGGCTTCAGTTCCGCGCTCGGCCCCTACAAGGGCGGGCTGCGCTTCCATCGCAGCGTAAATCTCGGAGTCGTCAAGTTCCTCGCCTTCGAACAGATATTCAAGAACGCGCTCACCGGTCTGGGGATCGGCGCCGGCAAGGGGGGCTCCGACTTCGATCCGAGTGGACGCTCGGACGGGGAGATCATGCGCTTCTGCCAGGCCTACATGACCGAACTTCATCGCCATATCGGGCCTCAGACCGATATTCCCGCAGGTGACATCGGTGTGGGGAGCCGAGAGATCGGCTACCTCTTCGGTCAGTACAAGCGCATCACGAACCGATTCGACGCCGGCACCCTCACCGGCAAGGACCTTGTCATCGGCGGCAGCCACGTCCGTCCCGAAGCCACCGGGTACGGCGTCGTGTACTTCGTCGAAGCCATGCTGGCCGAGCGCGGACACTCGCTGGAGGACAAGACTGTCGTCGTTTCGGGTTCTGGAAATGTCGCACAACACGCCATCGGAAAGCTTCACCAGATGGGCGCGAGGGTAGTGGCCTGCTCAGACTCCAGCGGCTTCCTCCACGACCTCTCGGGAGTTCGGCCCGATGTCCTCCACGAGGTCAAGCACGTGCGGCGCGCCAAGCTCGACGCCTACGCCGACCTCGTGCCCACCGCACGCTTCGTGCCCGATAGGTCACCGTGGGATATTCCGTGCGAGATCGCCGTGCCCTCGGCCACCCAAAACGAACTGGGAGAAGCCGACGCGGTCGCCCTCGTCAAGAATGGGCTGATCGCCGTGGCGGAGGGCGCGAACATGCCATGCACTCCCAAGGCTGTCGAAGTCTTCGATGAAGCGGGCGTCGCTTTCGCTCCGGGTAAGGCAGCCAACGCGGGCGGGGTAGCTACCTCAGCCCTGGAGATGCAGCAGAACGCCTGTCGCGACCGTTGGTCCTTCTCAGACACCGACAAAACTCTCGCCGACACCATGCGCAGGATCCATAACACCTGCCTCATTACCGCGGCCGACTACGAGAAGCCCGGAAACTATGTCACGGGCGCCAACATTTCCGGATTTCTCACCGTCGCCTCGGCCATGAAGGCACTCGGACTTGTGTAGCGCGCGGTACCTATTTCTGGGCATCCGCATCTCCGCTTCGCGTGGGGCGTCGCACTCCACACAACCACCAGCGAGAACCAGCGTCCGCCCGACCTCGCAGGCCGCACGGACATCGCGAACCGATAAGTGATCAGTAGGAGAGCCAGCGTGAGCTTGAGGATCGTTGTCTGTGTGAAGTACGTGCCCGACGCCACCGGCGACCGGCACTTCGCCGATGACCTGACCGTCGACCGTGACGATGTGGACGGTCAGCTGTCGGAGCTGGACGAGTATGCGGTCGAGCAGGCGCTGCAGATCGCCGACGAGGCGGACGACGCGGAGATCACCGTGCTGACCGTCGGCCCCGACGACGCCAAGGATGCGCTGCGCAAGGCGCTGTCGATGGGTGCGGACAAGGCCGTTCACGTCGAGGACGATGATCTGCACGGTTCCGACGTCATGGGCACCTCGCTGGTATTGGCCAAGGCGATCGAGAAGACCGGTTACGACCTGGTCATCTGCGGCATGACGTCCACGGACGGCACCATGGGCGTGCTCCCGGCGATCCTCGCCGAGCGTCTGAGCGTCCCGCAGGTCACGCTGCTCTCCGAGGTTTCGGTCGAGGATGGCACCGTCAAGGGCCGCCGTGACGGCGACTCGGCGGCCGAGCAGCTGGAGGCCTCCCTCCCGGCGCTGGTGTCGGTCACCGACCAGTCAGGCGAGGCGCGTTACCCGTCGTTCAAGGGCATCATGGCGGCGAAGAAGAAGCCGGTGGAGTCCCTGGGCCTCGAGGACCTGGAGATCGACGCCGCCGAGGTCGGTCTCGAAGGCTCCTGGACCAAGGTCGACTCGGCCACGGAACGCCCGGCGCGTATCGCGGGCACGATCGTCAAGGACGAGGGCGAGGGCGGCAAGCAGCTCGCAGAGTTCCTCGCGAGCCAGAAGTTCATCTGAGGCCGAGCGCCGCTCGCCGCCCCCGCTCTTTCGCATTCGCAGGAGATTGAAGTCCCATGACTGAAGTTCTCGTCTACGTCGACCACTTGGACGGTGCCGTCCGCAAGCCCACTCTGGAGCTGCTGACGCTGGCCCGCCGCATCGGCGACCCGGTCGCCGTCGCACTCGGTGCGGGCGCCGAGTCCACCGCCGCCGCGCTAGCCGAGCACGGCGCGGTCAAGGTGCTGACCGCCGACGCTCCCGAGTTCGCCGACTACCTCGTCGTGCCGAAGGTGGACGCGCTCCAGGCCGCGTACGAGGCAGCGTCCGCCGGGGGCTCCCTGGCCGCCGTGCTCCTACCGTCCTCCGCCGAGGGCAAGGAGATCGCGGCCCGTCTCGCAGTCCGTATTGGCTCCGGCATCATCACCGACGCCGTCGACCTGGGGGCCGACGACAACGGCCCCATCGCCACGCAGTCCGCGTTCGCGGCGTCGTACACGATCAAGTCCCGGATCAGCACGGGCACCCCGGTCATTACGGTCAAGCCGAACTCGGCCGCCGTCGAGGCCGCCCCGGCCGCCGGCACGGTCGAGGCCCTGACGGTCTCCTTCTCCGAGGCGGCGACCGGCACCAAGGTCGTCTCGCGCACCCCGCGCGAGTCGACCGGCCGCCCCGAGCTGACCGAGGCCGCGATCGTGGTCTCCGGCGGTCGCGGCGTCAACGGCGCCGAGAACTTCGCCATCATCGAGGCGCTCGCCGACTCGCTCGGCGCGGCCGTCGGTGCCTCCCGCGCCGCCGTTGACGCCGGCTGGTACCCGCACTCCAACCAGGTCGGCCAGACCGGCAAGTCGGTTTCGCCGCAGTTGTATATCGCGTCCGGCATCTCCGGTGCGATCCAGCACCGTGCCGGTATGCAGACGTCGAAGACCCTCGTGGCCGTCAACAAGGACGCCGAGGCCCCGATCTTCGACCTCGTCGACTACGGCGTGGTCGGCGACCTTTTCGAGGTCGTCCCCCAGCTGACCGAACAGGTCAAGACCCGTAAGGGCTGACCTGCACCGCTCTGAACGGCCGGGACCGCCCGGTGATTGCCACCGTGCGTTCGCCGTAGCTGCCTGCCAAGGTCACCAGTCGCGGTGGTGACCTTTGCGGTGAGGCTGAAGCGTGTCCCTCGACAACTTGGGTGTGTCGGGCGGGGTGAGGCCGCGAACCGATCCCTCGTTCCAGGGGACCGTCGACTGCGACATCCGGCCGCTGGGTCATCGACCGCGTCAACCAGTGCGTACGTTCTTCGATGTCTCCTCGAGCCTCGCGACGATCACGGGCCCACATCCGTGTCGGTGGTCTTCCGCGGCACGCCGGGACGCGACCGGGCACACAGCCTTTCCAGCTGCCCTCAAAGGCGCCGACGCCACGACTTGTGTCGGCGGGAACCGGCAACCGCCGGGCAGTCTCCGCGTTCGCTGACTCTCTGCAAGCAACGATCTCATCGACCAATGACAAAATTTTCGACTCAGATCGCTAGGTCGGTGCCCGTCCACGCTTCGCACCCGGCCAGTACGTGCTCCTTGTGATCGGCATCCTGAACAGGTGCCGGTGACATCTGCTGGTCGGGGGATGTGATGGGGAGGTCTGCCCGGACGCGAGTGCCGACGGTCATCTGCAGGAAAGCTACCCGCTCGGACAGAGCCTCCACGATCTGCAGCCCACGCCCGGATTCTGCGCTCTCGCCTTGGGGCTTGATTTGCCACTGTCCGGCATCGACAACCTCGATCTGGATCGAGTTGGTGGAGATCCGCAGTATCAGGGCGAGGTAGCAGCTGCCGCTGTGCGTCGCGGCGTTGGTAACGAGTTCGGAAACGATCATCCGCAGACTGTCACGGGGGTCGCCTGTGATGCACCACCCTGCGCAAGCTTCCAGCGCGAAGCGCCGTCCCTGCATGGCCGCCTCAGGTGCGGCCTGCAGAATGCATGCAGCCATGCGGTCGGATTCGTTGCTCTGGGTGACGATGCTCTCGATATGCCGCATTACTGCTTCGCCTGAAGTCTCAGCAGTCGCACTAGAGGTGTCTCCGTATGGGGTGGTGCTGTTCATTGGGGACCTCGCATGTGCCGCGAATCGCGCTGATTTTTGCGAGCGGCTTCCTGCTTCGTGCCGATCGATATATGTCACTCTAGCCCGTCAAATCGGACAGTCAAGGTTTTGTCGGACAAAAGACATTTCTGGAACCGCAGCACTGAACTGGTGAGCGAGTCGAGCCCTGTGCTGCAGTCATGTCTAGGCTCGTGAGGCGATGCGTCACCGTGGTGCCAAGGTCAGACGTTTCCGCTCGGTGATTGCGGGAGGCGACCGGCTCCGAATGAACTCGCTTGTTGATCTTCCGCTCCATAGTGTTGTGCTCCTATCCGGACCCGTACCAAAGGTGGGACCACCGAGGTCGGGCCCAAGCCGCGCGGGCGACGTGTGCATGGCCATCGCGCTGCGACTGTTTCCGCTGAGACCGCCGCCTCGGGCAGAAGGGAGACTCCCCGGTGCAGAGCGGCTACGGTGCGCGCGACATGCTTGCCAGCTCCCGGCCCGCCTCAGTAATGCCCCGCAAACCACCGTGCCAGCGGGTACCAGGGCGGCCATCCACCAGTCCATCTCGTGCTGGGTGACTCCCGTGAGCGCAAGGCGTGGTTGTTCATGGTGGTGAGAAAGGCGACGGCAAGGTTGAGGGCGTAGGCCTCGCGTACTCGGTGCTTGAGCCCGCCTAGATGATCTATTCCAAGGGGTCACTGACCGCCTTCGATCACTGACCCCTTGGAATAGATCATCTAGCCTTCGATGGGCCCGGCGGGCCCGGGGCAGGAAGACCAGCGGACGTAGGCGCGCAGCAGTAGGGCGTGTTCGGGATGGCGGGCTGCGGGGCGGGTGAGGTGGCGTTCGATGCGGGCGGTGAGTTCGTGGCGCTCGGGCAGTACTTGGGAGGTGACCAGGGTGGTGCGGAGGTAGTCGATGGTTTGAGTTCCGCCTCGGCTGGAGGCGACGTCCAGACCCGAAGCGTTCGTGGCCCGTCGTACGGGCTCAGCCAGCCTTCTGCCGGGGGGTGCCCCTATGACGTTGGTCAAGGGGCAACCGGGGTTGGTGGTTGGTAGAAGGTTCCGTCGCGGAGCATCGCGAAGAGCACGTCGGCTCGGCGGCGGGCGAGGCAGAGGGCTTGGGTGTGGTGCTTGCCCTCCTTGATCTTCTTGTCGTAATAGGTGCGGGAGGCGGGGTCGGCGAGGGCGGCGATCGCGGAGAGGAAGAAGGCCCGATTGAGCTGCTTGTTTCCTCTCCTGGACTGCTGTTCGCCGCGGATGGAGGTGCCCGAGCTCCGCGTGGTGGGAGCGAGGCCGGCGTGGGCGGCGAGGTGGGCGGCCGAGGGGAAGTTGGTTCCGTCGCCGACGTCGATGAGGATGCGGGCTCCGGTCCTGATGCCGATGCCGGGCATGCACATCAGGACCCGGGAAAGAGGGTGGGCTTCCAGCAGTTCCTCGATCCGGGCGGCGATGAGTTTGCGCTGCTCGAGGACGGCGGTGAGCGAGTCGGCGAGGCTGGGGACGATCAGCGCGGTCGTCCGTGACCGTGACGACGACGGCCTGTTCATCAAGCGCGGTGAAGACGTCGTCGACGAGCCGCTCGGCCGTCCTGGGTGCCTTCGGGCGGATCAGGGTGACCAGCCATCGGCGGCCTGCCTTGCGGATCTGGGCCGGAGAGCCGTACTGGCCGAGCATTTTCAGCACGGCCGGGTGCTGCATGCGCGGGCCCAGGACACGTTCGAGATGCGGGTGGACCTGCGTGAACAGGCCGCGAAGGCGGTTCGAGAGGCGGGTGGCTTCCGCGGCCAGGTCGTCGTCGAAGCCGACGATCATCTGAAGCTCGGCGACGTTCTCGTCGTCCAGCTCGAGCGAGCGGAGAGTATGCGGCATTGCCCGGGCGGCATCCGCGATGATGAACGCGTCACGGGCGTCCGCCTCGCCGGGGTAGAGGTCGGCGATCCGCCGCATGGTCAGGCCGGGCAGGTAGGCGACTTCGCAGCCCATGTCCCGGGCGACGGCCAGCGGCAGGGCGCCGATGGTGGCGGGCTGGTCGACGATCACGAGGACGGTTCCGTGCTTGGCCTTCAGCTTGCCGAACACCCCGCGGAGTCTGGGCTCGCTGATGGGCAGCCGCTTGTCGAATGTCTTCTTGCCGGCCGGGGGGGGTGACGGCGGTGGCGTGGTGTTCGCCCTTGCCGAAGTCCAGGCCGAGGAAGAGGTCGATGTTGCTGATGTCGATCACGTGCACGCTCCGGTCGTACTCACCCGGCCTTGCCACGGCACTGATCGCCACATCCACATTACGAAGAGCCTCCCGACCTGCGAAGAAGCCGGTGGTCATGCCCCTAATCAGCGGTCTGTCAGTGCTTTCGGAGCGGGTGACACCACCCCCCGGGCCATGCACTCGACAAGGGGAGGTAGTCATGCCAACTCCGAAGGCCGGTAACCCCGTTGCGGGGCTACGAAGTCAGCAATGGGGAGGCGGTCGTTTCATCCAGCGTGCGGCCGGGGTCGCAGGCCGAGTAGGGCGTGCTGGACGAGATCGGCGCTACGCCTGACTGCGTCGTCGCCGAAGCCCAGGAAGTGCCGATAGTGGATCGGCGCGTACAAGAGGTCGACCATCACGTCGATGGGCACGTCGGAGCGGAGCTGCTCGGCGGCGATGGCAGAATTCAGTCGGGCCCGGCATTCCACGAGGCTGGGCTCGAGGATCGTTTCGCGGAAGGCCTTCATCAAGGCGGGGTCGTTCTGTGCCTCGCTTATGACGCCTTTGTACGCCTCGCTGTACTTGCCGGTGACCAGGCGTTGACTCACCGCGGAGATCTGGGCCGTGAGGTCGGCGGCGATGTCGCCGGTGTCGGGGTAGGCGAAGTCGTCACCGAGCTCCTCGCTCATCGCCTCCAGCATCACCGCCCCCTTGGAGCGCCACCAACGGTAGATCGTGGGCTTGCCCACACCGGCTTGGGCGGCGATGGCCTCGATGGTCACCTTCGCGAAGCCCTTGCGGCACACCAGGTCGAACGCCGCATCGAGGATGGCCCGGCGGGCACGCGCGCTGCGCCGTTCACTGTTCGGGTCGGGGGTCATGACCTCACAATACCGCTTGCGTTACGTTACGTTTCGTTTCGTTTTGCAAGGACGCCCGAGATGATTCAGTTTCCGAGGGCGTTACGACGCCTTCCGTAGACGTGGCAATGCTGCCCCGGGCCCCGGCGAGGGAGGGGAGTCGAAGAGTCATGATCGAAAACGTTGTGTCCAAGGGTGAGTTGGTGGCCGTGCAGGCCCGAACTGCCGCGGAGCGGGCGGCGGGTCCGGCTTGCGGGAAACTGTCGTACCGGGTGCACAGCCGGTACGTACGTCGCCTCGCCGACAGTGCGGGCGGCCGTCGGCCGGTTTTGATTGAGTTACGAGTCGGTTCGCTGCGGTCAACGTCAGGGCCTCAAACGGTGTTGGAGCGTCTGGCTGTGATTCTGGCAGGCAGAGCCGGTGCCCGCCTTTCCCAAACGCTGGCGGCTAAAATGAGCAGGCTGACGCTGCTGCGATTCTTCCGGAGCCCGAGACCTCGACTCCGCGGGTACTCGGGGTGGACGACTTCGCCCTGCGAAAGGGCCACAGCTACGGCACGATCCTGATCGACATCGAATCCCGCCGGCCCATCGATCTATTGCCGGACCGGACGACGGCGACGGTCGCTCAGTGGCTCGCGGAGCATCCCGGCATTGAAGTGACCTGTCGTGACCGCTCCACGCTTATGCCGAGGCCGGACGTCACGGCGCCCCGAGCGCCATCCATGTCGCGGACCGGTGGCACATCTGGTCGAATTTGGCCGAGGCCGCGAGAAGACAGTCGTCCAGCATCGCGCCTGCTGCGTGAGCCGCACCAATCCGCCACGGCTCAGTCATCGCGGCCATGGAAAACACGAACCTCGAACCGCCCTCTCCATCAGGGCTGCGGACAACAGGCCGACTCTCTGACCGTGTTCGGGAACGAACCGCGGATGTCTATTCGCTCCTCGACCAGGGCGTCGGACTGCGCCGCGCCGCTTCGTCAACGTAGCGAGCCCAGACGAGCTCCTGGTCGGCCGGTGGATCGGCCCAGCCAGAATCCTCGACCCTTACAAGCCCTACCTGCCCCAGCGTTGGGCCGAGGGCTGCACAGCGCCCGCCGCCTGTTCGAAGATTTCCACGAGCGCGTACGTGGCTAAGCTCCGCGAGAGCTTTCCGCACGACCCGCCCCGCAGAGCACCGTCCGTGCGAAACGTGACCAACTGACTCACCCGCCATCCCGACCGCCTCACCGACAATCAGACCCAGCAGGTCAAAGCAATTCTGGTGCGCTGCCCCGCTCTCGACCGCACCGCGCGCCACGTCCGACGTTCGCCGAGCTCATGAACAATCGGCAGGGCAAGTACCTGGACCGATGGATCACGCACGTGAAGGCCGACGACTTGCCTGCCCTACGCACATAGGTCACCAGCCTCGGCCAGGACCTCGACGCCGTCGTCGCCGGCCTCACCTGGATTGGAGCTCTGGCGCTGTCGAGGGCCAGAACAACAAGGCCAAGATGTTGAAGAGGGTCGGCCGGGCCAACGACCCGCTCCGCAAGCGGGTCCTGCTCAGCGCCCCAGCCGTTCATGACCGCGATTTCGGTCACCCTCCGTGGCCCCGGCACTGAAAGTGATCCAAAACCGCCCACGGACCGGGGTTCGTCAATGGAGACGAGCCTTCGCCCCGAGTACCTCAGAGTGCCTGTCTGCAATGGTACGCCGTGCACAACCGCAACGTAACAGCGTCCCCAGCGACAACTACGGGGTATCTCCTTGCCACGAACTGTAAGCAGAGAATCCTAAGACGGCTGATCACTCCGGCAAGTGTGGCGCGCCGCCCTCCGAAGTTCGATCAACCCCGTAGCTCGCCGTCCCCGATAGGTGAGCCGTCAAAGGTTGGGACCAGGCTGGCCCGCTGGTCACGCACAGCTTCTTCCAGCACCCGTACTCCGAGGTCAATAAGCGGGTTCCGCCGACTACCCCGGCGCGCGCAGATGAGTACTCGCCGCGTCGGCACGTTTTCGCTCAGCACCGGCACCCTTGCCACTGACTGGCCAGCTGGCCCCTCGGCTAGCCTCGGGACCAGTGAGATGCCCAACCCATTACCGACCAGCGCCCAGATCGCTGGCCAGTTGGTGGCGGCGTGCACGACCCGCGGCGAGAACCCGGCCGCCGCGCAAAGCGCCATCACTCGCTGAGCGTGGTCGCAGGTGCCCGGGTCGGCGACGATCCAGTCCTCGGCCACCGCATCGTCCAGGCGCACCGAGACCGCCCGCGCTAGCGGGTGGTCGGCGGGCACCAGCATGAAATATGGCTCCTCCAGCAGAAGGGTCTGTTCAAACCGAGCGTCATCCTGCTGAGGCCCGCCTTCGATGGGTTCCACAACTGCTAGATCCACTTCGCCTGCGACCAGCAGGTCGAAACTCTTCGCGGTGTCACACTCGCGCACCTGCACCAGGAGATCGGGGTGGCTTTGCCGCAACCGCCCGGCCGCGGGCGCGATCAACCCGCTGATTGCGGTGGTGAACCCCGCTAGACGCAAGGGCCCGGTCACGCCCGCCCGGTAGGACTCCAGCTCCGCCTGTGCCTCCTCCCACCTGGCCAACAGCGCGTCGGCGTGGTCGATTAGCAGGTGACCGGCCGGGGTCAACCGCACACCGCGGCCTTTTGGCTCCAGAAGGACGACTTTGAGTTCGCGCGTTAGCTCGCGCATCTGGTGGGAAACCGCCGACGGGGTGAGGTGCAGCGCTTCCGCAGCCGCGGTGACGGTGCCGTGCTGGTGCACCATGCGGAGCATATGGAGTCGGCGCAGGTCAATCATGAAGCATTTTGCACACACAACCCATAAAACATGCAATAGACCGCAACGGTGCCCTGGGTCATCCTGCTGCCATGGACACCCACACGAACACCATCATTTCCCAACACGCCACCAGCGAGGGCACTGTGGTCTGGAGTCGCTGCGCCTGCGGACGGCTGCAGATGGTCCTGGTGCCAAACGGGCGCGCCAGCAAGGGTCTGACCGCGGGGCGACATGACATCGAGTGCCCCAACTGCGGGAGTTGCTGACCTTTTCGGCTTGCATTCGGGTGGATGTCGGTGATGGTGACACCGGATCCCGCGAGGCAGCCGGTGATGAGGTCGGGGTGTCGTTGGATGTGGGCGAGTCCCCGGCGGAGAGTGTGCTCGAGGTAGTCGGGGTCGGTCAGGGCGGTGTAGGCCATCGGGGCTCGCAGCGGGAGATACCAGATGCCCCCAACTGGGTTGAGATCCGGTGCATAGGAGGGGAGTTGGAAGACGGCGAGCCAGTCGTGGTCGGCTTCGTACTGGCGCAGGTCGGCCGCCCGATGGATGTTGCGGTTGTCCCAGACGACCACGACGATGGGGGCGTGGAGTTTGCAGTGGGGCGCGCCAGGAGATCGCGGTAGTCGGTCCAGGCGAAGCTCTTGCGCGCGCCCTTGCGGTTGAGATGGAAGCGGGGGCCGGTAGATCAGCCGTGGTTGCTCGCCGGGGCGGTAGCAGCGCAAGCCCGTGATCGAGATGTGGCGTCGGGAGCGGCCGCGGACGGTGAAGAGGGGCGTGTGACCGCGCCGGCCCCAGGTACGGGCGCGTGGCGGCGTCGAAGACCGCAGACGAAATCGTCGAATTCCTCGCTAATAGGACTCCGTTAGGTCTGTCTCGGTCTTGGTGTTCGTGTGGACAGGGGCTGATGGCAGGTGGTGCAGATGCCGTTCCAACACCTCAGGGTGTTCTGGAGGGCGTCGAGGATTTGGTAGAGGGCGAAGTCCGGCCCGGGCGCCTTTGGGGGCAGGCGTCGTTCGGTGAGGAAGGCATGGGCGGCGGTCACGAGGGTCACGTGGTGGTGCCAGCCGGGCCAGGATCGGCCTTCGAAGTGGTCCAGGCCCAGGCCGTGCTTGAGTTCGCGGTAGTCGTGTTCGATGCGCCAGCGGACCTTGGCCAGCCGGACGAGATCGGCCATCGGGGTTTCCGTCGCCAGGTTCGACAGCCAGTAGTCCGTGGGAGTCCCGGCGCCTTCGGGCCATTCGATCAGCAGCCAGCAGCCAGCAGCCAGCAGCCAGCAGCCAGCAGCCGGGCAGGACCCCGTCCCACCAGCCCTGTTCGGCGGAGGCAGCGGCTTTGATTG
>NZ_JBSGYY010000013.1:146946-185452 GCF_053610705.1 Streptomyces sp. NPDC054872
ATCAGCAGCCAGCAGCCAGCAGCCAGCAGCCAGCAGCCAGCAGCCGGGCAGGACCCCGTCCCACCAGCCCTGTTCGGCGGAGGCAGCGGCTTTGATTGGACGCTCGACAGCTTTGCCGGCCGGCCGAACACGGATAGCGGCGAAGCGGGAACGTAACTCCCCTCGCGAGCCATGTCGCCAGGTGAGCGTGGTGAAGGCCCCTGGCTCGAGTCCCGCGGCAAGGGCCGCCACTGAAGGTGCGGGGTCGCGGTAGCGGGGCTGGGGCAGCAGCCGACCGTCCACTTGCGGGGCGGGGTTTGAGGCTTGGCGTCGAACGGGTGGGCCGTCACATCGGCCCGGATGGCGAGCACATAGGTCAGTTGGCGGTCGTCGAGTGCGGCGCGCAGGTGTGCGTTGGTGCCGTAGGCGGCATCGGCCACCACCGCCGGCGGCGTCATGCCCCAGTCGGCGAGGGTGTCGAGCATGTCCACCGCCAGACGCCATTTCTCCCGGTGTGTGACCTCGGGCGGAACGAGGGTCTTGGCCCGGAGGGCACTGTCCCTGGCCCACTCCTCGGGAAGGAACAACCGCCATTACAGCGGACAGGATGCGGTATCGCTCGCCGCGTGGACACTGACGGCGACCTGGCAGTTGGCGCGTTTGCCCAGGGCCCCGCAGTACTGCGCAGCCGTCCCGACCGACATCCGGCCGTCCTTGGGCACCGACACATCGTCGATCACCCAGGCCACCGGGCTGACCAGCGGCAACAGACGCTCGTTGATCCGCCGCTGCACCGGCACCGGATCCCACGTCGACTGATTCACGAACGCACCGCCACGAACAGCGCCAACATCGTCCGAGCACGGTTCACTTCATGCGCGTCCACCCATCCAACATGCTCCTGATCAGGAACATCCGGAAGACCTAACGGAGTCCTATGAGCTATCTGAAATAGGATTCCCGACTCAGGAGGCTAGTGGTCATTCACGAAATACCTTTCGGCGTAATCGCCGTATGGCCCACCAGGAACACCGGAAAATACTAGGGTGATTCCCTTGCCCTCAGCCAGATCGTATTTCGCGCCATCGCTGGCCTTGTGTGTCTTGCAGCTACCGGACCCGCCAGTAGCTGTCATCGTGTAGTCATAGGGCCACACGCCATCGCTTATCACATCGACATACGCCGAGTGTCCGTTCGCTTTCGCGTCACATACGGAGATGATGTCATCGTATTCCTCAACGTAGACTTTTACACCCGTGTATGAGTACACGTGATCCCAGCCGCCGCTCGGTGTGTCGACAGCGACGGCGTTGCTAGGAATTGCAACAGCTGCAGCGGCAACTGCCAGAGCTCCGCCATATGCGCGAAATCGCATGATCTCCCCTAGTGCGGTCCATACGCAGTTGAGCTGCATTGCGTCATGAACCTGATTCACCCCGCCGTTCTGGCCCATAAGGCGGTGCCAAATGTGGCGCGGAATTCTACTCAGCCGCACCACCGGCGGGAATCCGAGTTATCTCGGCGTGAGAATCCTAGCGCCTCGCGCCTGAAGTGTTGACAACCAACGAAAAGATGGCGTAATAACGACACGCTCCGAGGGGCTCGCTGAGCGACTCGTCACCCCAGACTGCCGCAAAATGACGCCAAGTGCGTTGGCGCCTAAAGGCTCGTAGTCAACCGAAGTCCTAGAGCCGAGCTATGGAACGCAATATGCCCAGTTCCAAATGTCAACTTGAGTGACGTGCGCCCTCGCCCTAAATTAAATGATTCTACTGCAGATTCGATTACCGACCCCAACGGAACCGGAAATCCTTGAGAGTGAGATTCGTTTTCCACCTCAACCTGCCCAAGGGGCCCCAAGTTATAACCGGCTGGGATATTTGCCCGCTTAACGGTCAAGGACCAATCCGGGCCGCAGCCTACGTGGACAGCCATATCCAGTCCCGCAAACAGTAGCCAGAGATCAAGAGGGCCAGCCACGCGGTTTCCATCTACTACATGCCAAGATGATGCAACCCGGATTAGGCGGCGCCCTGACAGTGCCGCCACATCAAATTCTTCTGTATGAGTCATCAGCTACACATTCCGGTGAACTGCATCTTTATTACACTTTACTGCAGACCTACCTATAGCGGGTGCAAAAAGTCCCGGTAGGCCTCGTACGAGCCGTACATCAGGGTAGGTAGAGTCGAGCTGCTGTGGACTTGCCAGTATTACGTCAATTTAGCGGATGATCTTGGTTGTTGTTCAGTTTTGGTCGGGGTGAGCTGCCCTTTGAAGGCGACCTGGAAGGCGTTCAGGGGCCTTCCAGCGCATGATCCACCGCTTGCGGCCCTTGCCGGTCGGGTCCAGGGGCATGTGCCATGTAGACGCACTTGATGGCAGCGGTCTCCGAGGGGAAGTGGCCGCGTGCGCGAACGGCTTGGCGGATGTGGGCGTTGCCGCTCTCGATCGCGTTCGTGCTGCAGATGACCTTGCGGATCTCGGCATCGAAGGAGAGGAAGGGCACGAAGTCCGCCCAGGCGTCTGACCACAGCTTCACGATCGCAGGCTGCTTCCAGCCCCATGCCTTTTGGAGCTCCAGGAACCTCTCCTTCGCCGCGTCCTCGCTGGGGGCGGTGTAGAGGGGCTTTGAGTGCCTTTGGCGACCTTGTCCAGTCCTGGCGGGTGCGTAACGGAAGCTGTTTCGCAGCAGGTGGACAACGCACGTTTGAACAATCGTGCTATGCCAGCCGGTCTCCACCGCTCGGGAAGGCCCCTGAGCCCGTCGCAGACCAGCATCAGCACATCGTTTTAGGCCGCGGTTCTTCAGCTCCGTGAAGACGTGCAGCCAGTACTGTGCGCCCTCTCCGCCGTTCCCGGCCCAGATGCCGAGGATGTCCCGGGGTGCCCTCGACCGTTAGGCCATGACCACTTAGATCGGCTTGTTCGCGGCCTGGCCATCGGTGGAATCTTCTGCTGCTAAGTTGGCACGTCCCGTTCTGACATCAAGGAGACGAAGTGCGCAAGGCTCATGCGGTGGCTGTACTGGTCCTGGCCGGACTCGTACTCGGTGGCTGTGGGTCCGGTGAGGACAAGCCGCAGGAGACCCGTGACGCGCAATCAGGCGGTGACAGAGGAAGCCCCAGCAAGGGCCCTACGGACGCGTCGGCCGAGGGGACGATGATCGACCGCGCGGCCGGTTCCTGGAAGACCATTTCCAAGACCCAGGGCGACAAATACTTCAATACGGTGACCATCGCTGATGGCCACGTCACCATGAAGGGCGCCGTGCTCGACTGCAGCGGCACTTTGAAACCCGACACGGTGGACGGCAAGGAGGCGCCGTCCTTGACCCTGACCTGCAAGGGCGGCAGCGACGGTGGCCGCGGCGTGGGAAACATGCACTTGGGTGACAAGGTGGCCAAGGACGACGCCGTAGCCTTCGACTGGAAGGGACCCAAGGGCGGTTGGGGCGGCCCGGTCGACAGCTTCCGTCGCACGGGCTGAGCCACCGAAAGAATATTCGCTGCACCCGAGGGAGCCTTTGCCGCCGCCTCCTCTGTCGGGCAGATCGCGCTCTCCTCTGACGGAAGTCTGTACCTTGCTGGCCGCATGGGGCAGTACGCCGAGACCTGGATCCTTGTACGGAGGAGATCGCTTCGTGCGAAGCCGCCGCAGCGCTTCTACGGCGTCAGTCGGCTGCGCACGTCCTCATAGATGGCCGCGGGCACGCTGACGGCGATCTAAGCCGACGCCAGCCAGCTCTACGCCGGCACCATCGACGTGCCCGAGAACTGGCTCTCGCTCACCGCACGCTACGGCTGGGCCGTCCTCTGCACCGGCTTATCGGACTGTCCGACCTGCCCCGCCGCGACCGCAGGGCCCGCCTGCGGGCACTGCGCACCGCAGCCCAGACCGGCGGTCTGGGCTGCGCTCGCACTAACGTGACCGTCCCGTCGACCTGACCAGTCCCACACTGATGGGGTACCAGTGACCCCGAGGGGGCCTTCGAGCCGGGTGCAGGGGTACCTGACTGTATGGCTTATGAGCTGCACAGATTTACGCCGCGGTACCGGAGCGGTACCGTTTTCCCATGCCCGCACTCAATGTGGAATTCAGCTACCAGGAGCTTGAGGAGCTGCGTGCCCTCGCCCAGGAACGCGGCACCACCATGAAGGCCGTCGTCCGTGAGGCCACCGCAGACAAGATCACCCGTCATCGGGCGTTGCGGGAAACTGCCGAGGTCTTTCAGGCGACCTTCCGCAACCCGGACCTGGCCGCCGCCATCGAGGCCGCCGGCATCGACGACGGGCCTGCCCCCAGCATGAGAGGACGGGCTGCCTGACCCATGGCACCTGTTCTGCACATCGATGTGCCCTGGCTGCTGGCCCAGCATGAAGCGGCGCTGCCCGACCAGCCGATGGTTTCTGACTTCTCCGCGTTTGTTGCGGCCGTGGCCCGCCACCGGGTAGATCCGCCCCGCCTGGGCTACGACTCCGATCCGTCCTGGCGTGCCGCAGCCCTCCTGCAGACCCTGGCCGTGCTGCGGCCTCTGCCCGCCTACAACGTCCGCTTCGCCTGTGCGACCACCGTCGCCTACATGCACGCCTCCGGACAGGGCCTGGACGCCCCGTTCGGGGAACTCGTCGACCTCACTCAGCAGTTGATGACGGCCAAGGCGGATGTCTTCACTGCGGCCGACCGGATCCGCTTCTGGAGGATCTAGGCAACTCTGATCGGCACATGCGCAGGTCGAGCCTCCGGGTGGGGAGAACGAACGGCGGTCTAGGGCTACATGCGGCGTCGCATCACCGCACCCGTTCCGATGAACTCCAGACGCCCCGCCGCTCGCATCCGGACGTCAGGTCGGGGAGTGGGCACGGTTGAGCCTCGAACTGGTGAGAGCCGGTGAAACGCTCCTGCCGATCAGCGCGGCGTGGCAGGCTACATCCCAGCCCCGGTGTGACGGCGTGCGCCGACCACCCTGCGACGTGCACGAACTTCCGGGGCCCGTGCGTGGCCCGGTCTCCCGTGAAACCGGGCCATACACACACTCGCCGCTCGCGCTCCTGGAATAGCCTCCCCACCACCGCGGACGACCCCTGTAATACCCACACCCCCGGACTCAAGACCACACGACGAGCACGAAGGAGAGCGACCGTGCCTGACATCCACATCAGCACGGTCTGGTGATGCAGGGAATCGGTCAGCAGGAAGACGATGCGCGCCATGGGATCGCCGTTGAACTCCGCGACGCGCTGGCCCGTCCCGTCGTGCGTCATGCTTCTGGATGACGGCCTCCAGCGCGGCCAGGGCCCGCAGGTGGTCGTCGTTGGTCAGCTCGTCATCCATGGCACCGCAGAGTAGGCCGATGCCCGGCCTGCACGCAGACGTGAAAGCACCCGCCAGTGACTTGGCAGCCCACCCCACCTGTGGGGAGACGGTGGACACCGGGCGCACCGCCCGCGATGAGCTCCCCTACGGACGGTGCAGCCCGACCATGGGTGTCGGTGCTGCGGAAATGCGCCGGTGCCGCGGTACGGGTACGTACCCGTACCGGGGATGGGAAGGAGCACGCTTATGTCTGACGCCAATATCCGCATTCCGGAGGCGGCCAGGGTCCGGCTGGCCGCCCTCGCAGCCAGCGAGGGACTGTCCTTGCGGGCCTCCTCGCCCGCCTCTCCGAAACCCTCCTGACCCCGCAGGAGCGGGCCCAGCGGGCCGAGCGGGCACGCGCTGCCCTGCAGCAATGGAACGGATACGACCCGAGTACGGCTGAGCAGCGGGACCTCGACACCGAGCTGGACCGGCGGCTGGCGCAGGCGACCGGCCGGTGAGCGAGATGCACATCGTCCTGGACGAGTCGGCGATGGCAGCGGCAGGCCACGGCAATGTCCTGGCTTCCAGGCTGATCCACAGGGCACACGCTGAGAGCGGCTGGTTTCTGTACGCACCAACCTGCGTCCTTGTGGAGGCGGACCGCGCCCGGCCTGGGACGGCCAAGCACTTGGCCGCGCTGCCCGGCATCACGGCCCTGGACCTGTATCTGCCCGCGGCACTCGCGGTGGCGCAGCAGCAGACCTGGGCCACTGCCCACACGCAGTACGTCGCCCAGCCCACCCCGGAGCGTCCTGATGGCGCCATCGTCGCCACCACCGTCCCTCAGCAGTGGGAAGGGCGACCAGTGCGTGTCCTGGACCTCGCACCGTGAATGGACGAGACACGGATCACCTCCATCCCCTCAGACAGCGATCACGAAGGGATGGAAGTGGCGAACGGTAGAGGCCGCTGAGAACGACTCGCTCAGTAGCGGAGCGGCGAGTCCAGGCGAACCGTGCCCTGCGCGCCCAGCTGGCGCCTGCCAGATACGGCCCGCCCACCCCAGGAGTGGTGATCCCTCTACGGTCCAAGCTTCGCTTTCCCTGGCGTGCGCGTTGGACAGCGCACACCCGGCCAGGACAGTCCGGTCTGGGCTACGCCTTCCGCGAGCCGCTCGGGCGGTGCCATGGTTGGTGGGCTCGTCGAGCAGCAGCCCGGCCGGTTCGTCGAGCACCAGCGCGGCCAGGGCCAGCCGGGCCCACTCACCGCCCGACAGAGTCCGAAGATCGCGGTCCCTGCTGAGCCCGGCCAGGCCGAAGACATCAAGGAATTCGCCGACACGGGCGCCGAGCTCTCAGCCACCGCGTCGCTCGAACTCCTCCTGGAGCCGGCCGTACTCCTCCATGACCGCGTCGAGATCACCGTCGCTCGACGACATCCGCTCCTCGGCGGCCCGCATCCGCCGGGACAATTTTCGAACTGCGCGGTCGCCTGTGTCAGCACGTCCTCGATGGTGAAACCTGCCGGGAAGTCGGGCTGTTGAGGCAAAAACCCCACCTGGCCCGTCACCGCGCGTACCACTTCGCCGTGCTGCGGAACGAGTTCACCCGCGAAGGCCCGCAGGAGAGTGGACTTCCCCCGGCCGTTCTCACCGATGAGACCCACCCGCTCGCCGTGGGAGACCTTGAGCGAGACGTCGCGCAGCACCATGCGGTCGCCCAGTACGCAGTGCAGGTTCTCGGCGAGCAGGTGCGCCGAGTGGTGGTCGGAGGACAGGATGTCCTGCCCGCCGGGCAGGTGTGAGGACGCGTCAGCCATGGTCGGGCGCTCCCGTTTCCCGCAGGCGGCCGTCGGCCATCCGCAGCCAGCGGTTCACGCCGATCCCCTTGGCGAACCGCTCGTCGTGGCTGACCACGATGAACGCGCCCTCGTAGGAGTTGAGGGCCCCTTCCAGTTGCTCGACGCTGTCGAGGTCGAGATTGTTGGTCGGCTCGTCGAGCAGCAGCAGTTGCGGCGCCGGTTCGGAACCCAGGACACACGCCAGGGTGGCCCGCAGCCTCTCGCCCCCTGACAGGGCCCCCACCGGCAGATGCGCCGCGGCGCCGCGGAACAGGAAGCGCGCCAGCAGGTTCAGGCGTTCCGCCTCGGGCTTGTGCGGTGCGTAATCGGCCAGGCACTGGGCGACGGTGTGGTCGAGCGGCAGCGTGTCGAGGCGCTGGGAGAGGTAGGCGATCCGCCCCTCCGCCCGCTTGAACTCACCGTGCCGCGCTTCGATCTCACCGCTGATGACGCGCAGCAGGGTGGACTTGCCGACGCCGTTCCGGCCAGTCAGCGCGATCCGTTCGGGCCCGCGGATGGTGAGGTCGACCCCTTTGCCCGCGAAGAGGTCCCGCTCCCCGTACCGGACGTGGATGCGCTCGCCGAGGAAGACGGTACGTCCCGCCGGCACCCGGGTGTCGGGCAGCTCCAGGGTGATCCTGCGGTCGTCGCGGAGCATCCGGCTCGCCTCGTCCAGCCGGTTCTGGGCGTCGGAGAGGCGCTGGCCGTGCGTGTCGTTGGACTTGGCCGCCGACTCCTGGGCGCGCCGCTTGAGGGTGCCCGCGGCCATCTTGGAGATGCTGCCCTTCGCGGCGGCCCGGGCTCCGACACCGGCCCGGCGCGCCGCCCGTTCACGGGCCTGCTGCATCTCCCGCTTCTCCCGCTTGACCTGCTGTTCGGCGGTGCGGATGTTCTTCTCGGCGGTCTCCTGCTCGGCGCGCACGGCCTCTTCGTAGTCGGTGTAGTTGCCGCCGTACAACCGCATGCCGCCCGAGTCGAGCTCGGCGATGCCGTCCATGCGGTCCAGCAGTTCACGGTCGTGACTGACCACCAGCAGACAGCCCTTCCAGCTTTCCAGGACCTGATATAGCCGGTGGCGGGCGTCCAGGTCGAGGTTGTTGGTCGGTTCGTCGAGCAGGAGCACGTCGGGCTGCCTGATCAGCTGGGTCGCCAGTCCCAGGGAGACGACTTGGCCGCCGCTGAGGGCGTGCAGCCGCTGGGTCAGCGGAACGCCGTCGAGCCCCAGGCGGTCGAGCTGGGCACGGCTGCGTTCCTCGATGTCCCAGTCGTCGCCGACAGTGGCGAAGTGCTGCTCGCCCACGTCCCCGGACGCGATTGCGTCGAGCGCCTCGATGACCGGTGCAATGCCGAGCACCTCGGCCACGGTCAGATCGCCGGTCAGGGGCAGGGCCTGGGGGAGATAGCCGAGCAGGCCCTTGACGCTCACGGACCCGCGGTTCGGGCTCAGTTCACCCGCGACCAGTCTGAGCAGGGTGGACTTGCCCGCGCCGTTGGGTGCGACCAGGCCGGTGCGGCCCTCGCCCACGGTCCAGGAGAGGCCCTGGAAGACGGGGGTGCCGTCTGGCCAGGAGAAGGAGAGGTTCGAGCAGACGATGCCGGCGTCAGACATACACGCATGCCTCGCAGATGATGCGGGAGCGCCGCAGCGCACCCAAAGGGGTGGGGTGGTCGAAGCACGTGAGACCGGGCCACGCGGCCGTACACGGTCAGTGCACAGCGGTGGCAGTCGACATCCGGGTATCACCCGGTGATGTCGTCGTCACCCGCGATCACCACGGCTACCTCTCATTCGGTTACACCATCAGCGCTTCACGCTACCAGAAGGGGAAGTTGCCGCCAGTGGAATCGGGTCACACGCCAACTGATGCCGGGGACAAGGACATACGCACTCTTCTGGCGTAAGACAAATCCTTGAGCGAAACACAAGCTGCTGACATTGCCGTCCCTTCACGTGCATCGCTACTGAACTTGAATGCGTGATGTCGGGACCGGACACCCGGCATGAGTCGTCCGTCTCGAGGGCCGGTGGGTGTTGCCGAGCAGTCCGTCGGGAGAGGATCCTCCCGTGAGCCAGCCCCTGCCGCAGTTGCCGAAGCCCGAGTTCGCCTTGATTCGCGTCGAGGCCCCACCTGAGGTGCCCACCCGGATCACTGTCGATCTCGGGGAGACTGGCATCCCAGGCGGGCTGATCGGGTACGAGTACCGACCGCTGAGCGAGCCGGTGTATTTCGGGGGGATCGGTGAGCAAGGGCTGGTCGCCATCGCAACCAGTGGCCTGTTCGGACGCGTCGGCGTCGACGTCGACGTGGCCAGTGGTCACGTGGTGCAGGTTCCCACGATCGAGTCAGCGACGGCCAGGCACGTGAACAGAGGCATCGACTCCTTC
This sequence comes from Streptomyces sp. NPDC054872, assembly GCF_053610705.1. Lineage (NCBI taxonomy): Bacteria > Bacillati > Actinomycetota > Actinomycetes > Kitasatosporales > Streptomycetaceae > Streptomyces > Streptomyces sp. NPDC054872. The sequence continues at coordinate 156,452 of NZ_JBSGYY010000013.1, forward strand.
AACCGATGCGTCGAGGCCGTGATCGCACGCTTCCCGTTCTATGCGGAGGGCGACGATGAGAGGTTCGAGAGGGTGGCGGAAGAGCTGCGCGATCTCGTCTCCGGCATCGATGAGACCGCTCTCGTGCGCGACGGTTTCTGGGAGACCTTGTGCGACGACGTGGCGATCGGGGACTATGCATGCGGACTGGGACGAGTGATGTGGGACCGGTCCCTGTATTCGGTCAGCCGTCCAAGCGCAGGCCGGTCGCGGCGATGCAGCCGTCGACGAGGTCAGGGCGGTACTGGATCCCCTTGAGCCGATGTTCTACAGCTCTGGTGATCTCACCGAGGTCCGCGGCGGCCAGGTTGCCCAGGTTGCGTTTGACCAGCGCCCAGATGCCCTCGGTCGGATTGAGGTCAGGTGCGTAAGACGGGAGTTGGAACACGGTCAGCCACTCGACATTCGCGTCGATGAACTCCTTCATACCAGCGGTCAGATGAAGGCGGACGTTGTCCCAGCCCAGCACGATCGGGCCCCCGAGCTGGATGCGGGCGCGGACGACCAGGTCGCGGAAATCCCGCCAGCCGAAGCCTTTCGGCTCGTCCTTACGGCCCCGATACTCGCGGATCGCCTAGATGAGCCGGGATGGCCGGCCCGGCTTGAAGCAGACCATGCCCGCCATCGACACCCGCCCGGAGCCCCGGCCCCGCACCCGCGCGACCGGGGTCTGGCCGATCCGACTCCAGGTCCTGGCACGCGGCGGAGTCATCGACTGCCCGGCCTCGTCCTCGAACACGATCCAGGCGCCGCGCTCCGCCGCGGTGTTCTTACCCGCGGCCAGGTCTTCTTCTTCCACACCTCGACCGCATCGTCGTCCCGCTCGAGGGCCCGTCTGGCCGGCTGCTGCCAGCTCCAGCCATGCCGCTTCAGTAACCGCCCCGTGCCCTCGACGGTGTAGGAGACGTGGAACAGCCGGCCGATCAACGTCTTGATCCGCGCCAGCGTCCACCGCTGGTCCGACCAGCCATAGACCAGCGGGCCACGCTCCAACTCTCGCTCCAGCCTGACGATCTGCGTTTCGCTGAGCCGGGACCGACCCGGCGAGCCCTGCGACAGGACCCCGGCCTCGCCGTGCTCGCGCCAGGCTCGGCGCCACCGCTCCACCGACCGCTCGCTTACCCGCAGACCAGAGGCGACCTCGCGGTTTGTCTCCCTGCCCTCGAAGCGGATGACAGCCTGCAACCGGATCTCCTCCCGCGCGGCCCTCTCGGCGTCGGTCAGCCCACCAACGTTAAGTAGTCCGTGGGAGCTTCGCGATGACCAAGCCGGCCCGTGCGCAGGAGATTCCTGCCGGGCTGCTCACCGACCCGGAGATGCTCGACGCGTGCCGGAAACGCGACTTTGCCCGCGTGTTCCGGATGGTGAAGGCCAGGGCGAGCATCTACCCCTCCATGATCGCCAGGAGGTGCGAGCTGACGCCGAGCCGGGTCGGCGAAGTCATCGCCGGACGCCGTCAGTTGCTTCACATGGACGTTGTCGAGCGCATCGCGGACGGTCTGTGCATCCCAGGCCATATGCTCGGGCTGGCGCGACGGCCCTGGGAAACACCGCCGACCCTAACCATCACCGAGCATACGTAGCCGCGGGAACCGCAAGCGGAGACGAGAACGTCCACATCACTGCCTGGTCCGGATGTTGACGGCATCTTGGCGTTGACCACTCGGGCGGCCCTCAGCACAGCCACGCTTGAGGCATTCCAGTCGTCCATCGAGGACTACTGGCGCCGCGGATTTACGGTCCGTCGACATCCACCAACAGCGCTGGGCGCACCAGCTCATCCCCCTTGGTTTGCGTCGCACGCTCTGCAGGCCGTGATCGCGGAAGGCGACAACTCACCCGAAGTGTGGCTCGGGTCTCCAGTGTGATGGAGGAGCTGGCTCCTGACGGCTGGGGTGACCCAACCGAGGGACCTCGGACGCGGTCTGCTGGGGGCCCGCCTGCCGACGACCAGAAGTGACTTTACAACAGCAGCAAGGCCTGTTCGAGGCGTTCGATTCTTCTGTGTGCGCGATCCTAAGTTCGGGGTCGATTTCGGCTCTAGCGCCCACGGTACTGACGACAGCTCACACAAAGGTGGCGGAGAACGGCCTCGTACGCACTGAACCGATCAAACCCGCCACGCATCGTGAGATCGTGAAAGTCAATCAGGTGTTAGGGCAGCGACGGAGGAGGGGCGTCAGTACGTGAGTGCGACTAGGGGAGGGGCGCCGCTTGTACTGGGTCGGACTCATCGAATCCTGATCGGCGTGGTCGTCGCCGGTGCGGTCGTCATCGCCGGCATCGGTTTCGCGGGGTCGTACGCGGCCGTGCGCGAACTGGCCGAGAAGAAGGGCTTTGGCAGCTTCTCGGTGGTCTTCCCGATCGGCATCGACGCGGGCATCTGCGTCCTGCTGGCGCTCGACCTCCTGTTGACGTGGATCCGCATTCCCTTCCCGCTCCTTCGCCAGACGGCCTGGCTCCTCACGGCGGCCACGATCGCCTTCAACGGCGCCGCGGCCTGGCCGGACCCGCTGGGCGTGGGCATGCACGCCGTCATCCCGATCCTGTTCGTGGTCGCCGTCGAGGCGGCGCGGCACGCGGTGGGCCGGATCGCCGACATCACGGCCGACAAGCACATGGAGGGCGTACGCCTCACCCGCTGGCTCCTGTCCCCCGTGCCCACCTTCAAGCTGTGGCGCCGCATGAAGCTGTGGGAGCTGCGCTCCTACGAGCAGGTCATCAAGCTGGAGCAGGACCGCCTCATCTACCAGGCCCGCCTCCAGGCCCGCTTCGGCCGCAACTGGCGCCGCAAGGCCCCGGTGGAGTCGCTGATGCCGCTGCGCCTCGCACGGTTCGGCGTGCCCCTGGCGGAGACCGCCCCCGCGGGCCTCGCGGCAGCCGGCATCGACCCCGCGCTGCTGGCGCCGACCAGTCATGCACCGGCCCGCCCCGCCATCACGGCCCCGGAGGTAGAACGCAGGCAGCTCCAGGCACCGGAACAGCTGCCGCCCGAGGCGGGTGTTGGGCCGGCTTCGTTGCCGGAGCCGTTGCCCTCACAGGCTCTGCCGGATGAGGAGCTCATCGCCGTCACACCGGTGGACGACGCGGAGCTTGAGGGATACGGCGAGGCGTTCCGCGCCTACGTCAATCAGTTCGGCGTGGCTCCCACCGGCCACCAGTTCGGCTACTACCTCCTGGACACCTACGGCGTCGCCGCCGCCGACGGCCGCCCGTTCTCCGATGGCCAGCTGCGCCCCCTGCTGCAGACCCTCCGGGAGCGAGAGCTGACCGCCGGGCCGGTGGCCGGGAGGCAGCGCGAGAGCGGACCGGAGACACCAGCTCCACCGATGGATGAGACGGAGACGGTTGACGCCTCGTCTGCTGCCGCCGAGCCGCACGCCTTCTTCGGCGCACCGCCCGCTGAACCGGCCCGCGCACCGGAGCCCGCCATCGCGGCGCAGCCCGTGGCGAGCACCGAGTCAGCGGCTCCGCGCATGAAGGGTGGGAGTACGGACGCATCTCCGGCCATGCCCGCCACGGCTGGGACGTCCGTCTCGGCTCCGCGCGACGGCGAGATCGACGCAGCGGTAGCCGGCCAGCTTGCCCTGCAGCCAGAGCAGTCGCCCGTAGAGGCGGAACCTCTGCCGGAGGATGAGCGGGTGCGCGCGGCGGTGGAGTTGCTGCGCACCGAGCCGACGATGAGCGGCGCGGCGATCGGCCGGAAGTTGAACCTCTCGCCGCGGACTGCGCAGAGGGTGGCCGGTCAGGCGCGCGCCTTCATCGACGAGCAGGAGCGGGCGACGTACCAGCCGCTGCGGTCGGTACCGGATCAGCGCTGACGCCGGTCATCGCTGGCCGATTGATATCAGATTCAACTAAACGGCCAGTGTGCGGCACGCGGCACCCCTGATCGACCGCTGGAGAACACGTGATGAGGTGGCCGACGAGGCCCGATCGGCCATCAGGCATGGCCGATCCCACCGCACCAGCCATTAGCGATGACCGTGCACGAGCTGGCTGCTGGGAGCGCTGGCGCATCGACGGCGATGCCGACGCGCCACGCGGTAGTCGCCCATCGACGTCGCCGGTAACCGAGGTCTGACCTGCAGGTATCAAGAGCCGTCGATGCCGGTTACCCGGATCGGGTAGCCAATGACCGGTACTGGCCGACGCTGATGAGTACCGGCAATCGGCTGCGCCGGACCGCGGTTACCCGGCTTCATCGCGACCGACCACGCCACGCTGCGTGGCGCGCACCCGGTGATGGGCGCGCCATCGCTCCGCCGACGCTGGAATCCAGCGGCCGATGACCGATGATGCGCGGTTCCGGCCGCGACGGGTCAGCGCCGGCCAACGATGGGTGAGCGATGGGCGGCGATGAGTTGCCACACCCATCGGCCACCGTCGGCCACCCACAGAGCGCTGTGGATGGCCGACGTTCGTGTCAGGCCTTCTCGCCATCAGCTCGTTGAGGATGGCGATGGTCTCGCCCCTCGGGAGGCGCATCTCGTTGGCTCCCCGACCATCCCAGCGGGTGCGGGGAGCACTTCAGCGACCTGGCGAACGCGCCGCCCGTGTCGGGGCCATCCCCGCAGGTGCGGGGAGCACATCACTGAGTGGGCGACCACGCTGTACCCCGAAGGATCATCCCCGCAGGTGCGGGGAGCGCCCTTGGTGTCGTACCGAATCGGGTCCATGATGGGGGTCATCCCCGCAGGTGCGGGGAGCACTTCCACGAGCCGCGGTAGTCGCCGCTGATCACGGGGTCATCCCCGCAGGTGCGGGGAGCACACGAGCTGGTCGCCCTTCATGCCGCGGGAGACGGGGTCATCCCCGCAGGTGCGGGGAGCACGCTCCGCGACCTGTGGGTCTATCGCTGCTGGATGCTGGTTTTCGAGCAGTTTCGCCAATCCAGGCATAACGCGCATAAGAGGCATGGGGCTTAGCGACCTCCTTGGTGCTCGTGGGTATGTGTGCGCCGAGTGTGCGTGAGGGCAGATGGTATGTCGTGCTGTGAGCTGCTTTCCGAATTTTCCTTGATCTGTACGCACGGGGGTCCGCTTTCGCGGTATTGCCCCTGTGCCCTCGGATTGGCGTGTATGCCTGTGGCATGGCGGTTGAGGGGGAGTTACGTGCGGGGCTGGGGGGTCGGCTTGCGGGGCCGGTGCGTTCTGTGTGGGCCAAGCACGACCGGGATACCGATGGCTGGCTGCCGTTGTGGCGGCACATGGATGACAGTGCGGCGGTGGCCGGGTTGTTGTGGGACGAGTGGCTGCCCGCGAACGTTCGGGCGCTGACCGCTGAGGCGCTGCCGGGCGGGGCTAACGATGCCCGGTCGCTGGTGGTGTGGCTGTCAGCGGTGCATGACATCGGGAAGGCAACGCCGGCCTTCGCGTGTCAGGTCGATCAGCTTGCCGACGAGATGCGGCGGCAGGGCCTGGAGATGAAGGCCCGGGGGCAGTTCGGGGCCGATCGCGGGATGGCTCCGCATGCGCTGGCGGGGCAGGTGCTGCTGGCCGAGTGGCTGGAGGAGCGGCACGGCTGGTCGGCCCGGCAGAGCGGGCAGTTCACGGTCGTTGCGGGTGGCCACCACGGGGTGCCGCCGGAGCACGGACAGCTCAATGATTTGTATGACCGGCCGCATCTGCTGCGGACGCCGGGGGCGAGTGAAAAGCTGTGGCGGCGGGTGCAGGACGAGTTGCTGGAGGCGTGCGCCGCAGAGTACGGCGTGCGCGAGCGCCTCGGTGCCTGGCGGACGGTGAAGCTGTCGCAGCCCGTGCAGGTGCTGCTCAGTGCCGTGGTGATCGTCGCCGACTGGATCGCCAGCAACCCGGACTTGTTCCCGTATTTCCCGCAGGAGACCCGTACCGGTGAGGAGCGGGTCGCGGCGGCCTGGCGTGGGCTGCGGTTGCCTGCTCCGTGGCGGGCTGAGGAGCCGGCCGGGGATGCGCAGGAGGTGTTCGCGTCGCGTTTCGATCTGCCGCCGGGGGCGAAGGTCAGGCCGGTGCAGGAGGCCGCGGTCCGGCTGGCGCGTGAGATGCCCGCGCCTGGCCTGATGATCGTTGAGGCGCCGATGGGGGAGGGGAAGACGGAGGCGGCGCTCGCTGTCGCTGAGATCTTCGCGGCCCGATCCGGTGCGGGCGGGGTCTTCTTCGCCCTGCCCACGATGGCGACGGGGAACGCGATGTTCCCGAGGCTGCTGGCGTGGCTCGACCGGCTGCCCGCTCATCTGGTGACCGTCATCGTCCTCACCACCTGCCCACCCGGACTCCGTGGCTTCCTCACCCGCTGGCTCCTCGAAATCTCCGCAGGCGTCTTCATCGGCAACCCCTCCGCCCGCATCCGTGACGTCCTGTGGAACGAAGTTCAACAATACGCGGGCCAGGGCCGCGCCCTGCTCGCCCACACCACCAACAACGAACAGGGCTTCACCTTCCGCACCCACGCCACGCCTGGCACCCCGTCAACCACGAGGGCCTGACCCTCATCCGCCGCCCGAACACACAGATGCCACCGGCTGCCACACCGAAACCCGGCTGGAGCAACGCTGCGAAGCGCCGCCGATTCGGCAAAGGCTGACCCGACTCCATGCCTCTTTTGCTAGTTTTGCCGGTTTCGGAGAACCTGCTCCGAAACGGCTCTGCAGGCTGACAAAACAGCAGGTCGAGCAGTGTGCTCCCCGCACCCGCGGGGATGGTCCCGCGGCTATCCGGTGGCGGGGTTCGATGCCGATGTGCTCCCCGCACCCGCGGGGATGGTCCCGCAGCCGCCGTCCTCTCCGTGACAGATCGACGGTGCTCCCCGCACCCGCGGGGATGGTCCCTACGGCCGGATCCCCACCCTCTACCTGCACGTGTGCTCCCCGCACCCGCGGGGATGGTCCCACCGGGGTCCACGCCCAGCTGGCGGGCAAGCTGTGCTCCCCGCACCCGCGGGGATGGTCCCTCCTGGCGGGGGGCGGTGGGGGCGGCTGCGGGGTGCTCCCCGCACCCGCGGGGATGGTCCCGAGGCACGCCGGATCGAACTCGAAGACAAGCGGTGCTCCCCGCACCCGCGGGGATGGTCCCCTCCTCCGGCGGCTGGAACTGGCAGGACGCCTGTGCTCCCCGCACCCGCGGGGATGGTCCCTCCTGCACCAACTCAGCCTTTTTAGCCACGTTGTGCTCCCCGCACCCGCGGGGATGGTCCTTCCGGTGGCCCACTGGGGGACCCGGCGGGAGTGTGCTCCCCGCACCCGCGGGGATGGTCCCTCCGGGAGGACCTCGCCGCGCTCGCGGCTGAGGTGCTCCCCGCACCCGCGGGGATGGTCCCCTGACGGTCGTGGGCACGGCATCGGCGGCGGCGTGCTCCCCGCACCCGCGGGGATGGTCCCCCCGGACAACTTGAGAAAGAAACAACAGAGTTGTGCTCCCCGCACCCGCGGGGATGGCCCCGAGGAGATCTGCCGCCTGTGGCCGCATCCTGCGTGCTCCCCGCACCCGCGCGGATGGCCCCGCAATCATGAGGCCGAGCAGGGCAATCAGGACGTGCTCCCTGCGCCTGCGGGGGTGGTCCCAGCGACAAGCCGTAGGCCCTGCCTCTGCGAACTTGCTCCCCGCACCCGCGGGGGTGGTCCCGAGAGGGGCCGCCATGGTGGCGGGTCAGATCGCCCTGCAGCCAGAGCCGTCACCCGAGGAGTCGGAGACTTTGGCGGAGAACGAGCGGTTCCGTGCGGTGTGGAGTTGCTGTGCGCTGAGCTGCCGATGAGCGGAGCGGCCATCGGTCGGAAGCTGCACCTCTCGGAGGGGACGGCGCGAAGGGTGGCCGGTCAGGCGCGTACCTTCGTCGATGAGCAGGGGTGGGCGACGTGCCGGCCGTTGCGGTCAGTACCGGATCAGCGCTGACGGCCGGTCATCGCTGGCCGGTTGATCTCAGTTTCAACTAATTGGCCAGTGTGCGGCACTCCTGATCGACCGCTGGTGACCACGCGATGAGGTGGCCGATGAGGCCTGATCGGCCATCGGCCATGGCCGATCCCACCGCACCGGCCATCACCGATGGCCGCCCATGGGCCGCCTGCTGGGAGTGCGTGCGCATCGACGGCGGTGCCGATGCTTCACGCCGTAGTCGCCCATCGATGTAGCCGGTAACCAAGGTCTGACCTGCGGGTGTCAAGGGCCGTCGATGCCGGTTACCCGGATCGGGTAACCGATGACCGGTGCTGGCCAACGCTGAGGCCCGGTAACCGGCTGCCCAGGAGCACGGTTACCCGCCTCATCGCGGTCGGCCGCGAGGCGCCGGGTGATACTGGCGACGGGTTCCCCATCGCTCCGCTGACCGGGCTTCCGGCGAGCGATGACCGGGAGCGATGAGCGATGATCCGCGGTTCCGGCCGCGACGGGTCAGCGACGGACCACTGATGGGGGCGCGATGGGCGCCGCTGATGCGGCGACGGCTCGGCGATGGGTCGGCCACGTCCATCGGCCACGTCGGCCATCGTCGGCCACCCGCCACACGCCGGGGGGTGGCCGACGATGGCCGATGAATGTCAGGCCTTCGTCATCAGCTCGTTGAGGATCGCGATGGTCTCGTCCTCGGTCTCGGTGCCGAGCCTCAGGTTGAAGTCCTCCAAGGCCTCGGCCGCGCGCTCCAGGGACTCGTGGTCGCCGAGCGCGGCGTAGGCCTGGAACAGGATGCGGTAGAGGCTCTCGACCTCCGGCGCGACATCCAGCCCCTTAGCCGCGGCCCAGACCGCGCCCCGCGGGTCGCGGTCCTCGAGGCAACGCTGGGCTAGGTCCTCGGCGGTCAGGACAATCTTGCTGAGCATCACCTGGGCCAGGTGCTCGGCCCACCGGTAGCGACGACGGTCATCAGACATGAACGGTCGACCGCGGACGAGTTCCAGAGCCTCTCGCAACGTCTGAGTGGCATACGGTCCGCTCGCGGTGGAAGCGGCGTCGACGAGCGACAGGAACTGAGCCCAGTCGGAGGTGACGGCGGGGGAGAGGGAGTAGCGGGCATCAGCACTGGGCGGCAGCGTGGGCAGGAACGGGTGTCCGGTGTCGTCCTGACCCAGCCACGACCTCAAGCGGCTCACACAGACGTTGCGGTACTTGGTGTGGGCCTTGGTGTCGGTTTCCTTGGTGGGCCACAACGCGGCATCCAGCGGCTGGTGATCCCGGCCGGGGTGCAGGACGAGCCACGCAGCGAGCTCCGTGTTGGTGCGCCGTCGGCTGGTCTCTTTGACCTCGCCGCGGGCACCGATGACGTCGACAGGGCCAAGCACCCGGACGAGGGGGCCGGCCGCGGTGATGCCGGGGCCGATGACCGGCGGCTGGGATGTCCGCGAGGCGACCGTCCCGCTGGCAGCCGGGATGGGCTCGGGATCGGGCAGCCGGACATTTAGCGTCGGAGTGCTCTGCTGAGCCGGGACCGGCGACTTGGTCAATGGCACCAGAACTTCGCCCTCGCCGGCCGCCTCATCCTCGGTTCCCTCAGTGCCCGCAGACGGGAGCACCAGGTCGTCCTCAGCGTCGGCGCTCTCCTCCAGGTCGGGATCGTCGTACGACGCGAAGTGCGCCAGGCTCGGCACCTGCCCGGGATTCTCTGAAGACGACGTCGCCTCGCTCACGACCACCACCTGGGGAGCCCACGGATTCTCGACCGGCGCTGCGGACTCCGAGTCGGAACCGGCCTCCGGCGCCGGCGGAGCGGCGTACAGATCCTGGTAGGTCTCCTCCGGGACGGCCTCAGCGCGGCTGCGCTCCAAAATTTCCAGCGCGGCAGCCCAGTCGTCATCAGAGAAGGCCTGCAGACTGCAGTCCAGCTCCACCCCCTCAAGCGGCAGCCGGAGGGGAGCGGCGGCGGGATCGGTATTCAGGACCCAGGAGGTGTCGGGCAATTCCACCGGCAGTGGGCCAGAGGTGATCAGCGCGGTGGCGCTGCGCGGCTGCGCGGCCGCCATCTCGATCAGCTCAGCCAGGGCCGAGGCGTCCTCGTCCACCAGGCTGTCGGCCATGACCACGTGCGGCGTCCACGCGGCCGCAGTGTCCACCCCGGTCCGCGCACTCAGCAGGCCCTCACACCCCAGCACGGTGAACGCCTGCTGCTGGTCGCGGTGATGCGCCCGCACCACCGGGAGTGCCTGGTCCAGGTAGTCGTGGGCGGTGAGCCGCTCGGGCATCTCCGCCGCGGCCGCGCGTACCGCCTCGCCGACCAGGCTCACATCGAGGTGATGGGCGAACTCGCTCGTGGACAACTCCAGGGCGAGCGCACGCTGGACCTCGGTGTGAGCAGAGCCCGACAGGTGCAGATGGCCGACATGCTCCAAGTTAACGAGGATCAACTGGCCTGCAGAGTCCCAGCCGAGGCTGAGCAGCGCCGGATAGGGGTCCTCCACCTGGTCGAGCTCGTCCTCAGCCAGCAGCTCCGCGCTGTTGGCGGGGCAGATCCAGGTAAGCGTGCCGGACTCCGTGGTGAAAGGAGACACCGCGGGCGAGGGTGCGGACAGGTGGAGCACGATCTCCTGCTCACCGATGACCGCGGCCGCCAGAGGCGGCAGGGCCGCCCCGGCCTCGACGAGATGAACTGCGGCCGACCGCAGCGCCGTCGCCAGGACCGAGGAGTCCATGGTCGCCTCGGAGACGCGCAGCGCATGCTCGATGTCCACCGCCGCATTGCCCTCAGGCAGGGCGATGGCCTGACCCCGGCGCAGCCGGCGCAGCTGCTTGATACGGCGGATCCCGAGGAACGCGAGGAAGCCGCTGGCCAGGACACCGGTTGCCGCCAGACCCATCACACCCCACTGCTGCCCCTGCTCAGCGCCGGACCCCTGCGCATCGTCGTGGGTCTGAGGCGACTTCGCTGCAGCAGATGGCGAGGACTGCGCAGGCTCCTTCGTGGCCGGGCTTTCGGTGTCGCTGGGGGCGGGCTTTGCGGGTGCCTTCTCGCTGGGCGTGCTCTGCGCGGGCTCTGACACGTCCGGCTTGGGAGAGGCCGTGGTGGGCGGAGCGGACGGCTGCGCCGCTCCCGCATCGGGCGTGGCCTGGTCGTTCCCGTCGGCGGAGGGCGCGTCGTCCCGGTCCGCGGAGGGAGGCGGAGTGCTCTCGCGCTGCTGATCGCCCTCGTCTGCCGGACGGTCGGCGGGGAGGACGACCTCCTGCCCCGGATAGATCACATCCGGGTCCTCGACGGAGGGAAGGGCAGCGGGCTGGTCATGGTCCTTGGTCGCCTCATACAGCTCGGGATACTTCGACCCGTCGCCCAGCTGGGCCTCGGCGACGCCCCAGAGCGTGTCGCCCGGGTGCACGGTGACACTGTCCGAACGCTCGCCCTGCGGGCCTGGAGCATTGGCCCTTGCCGTGTGGCTGTCGGGCATGCGGAGCTGCCAGCCCGGCTGCAAGAACGTGCTGGCGTGGAATGTGCTGCCATCAGCCATCGTGCGGCCCTGGTTGAGCTCGGCGATGTCCCGCCAGCGCTCACCATCACCCAGTTCCGTGTCCGCGATGCTCCACAGGCTCTCGGCCGGTCGCACGTCGCGGACGGTGTAAGTGGGGGCCGAGTCGCCGTCCGCGGCCGTCGCAGCGCGGGACGTGGGAGCTGACTGGGGTGCCTGCGGGGCATGTTGGGGCTGGTGCGTTGCCGTGGCGGCGGCGGGCGGGGCTGCGTTGGCGGGGCTGGCCAGGGCGGTGCTGGTGGGCAGGAGGACCAAGATACTGCCGACCAGTACAGCCGCCAGGCGCTGGGAGGAGCCGAGCCCGCGTGGTGGCCGCCATTGGCGGCCGCGCAGTTGGGCCGGGATCTCCCGCAGGGTGCAGAACAAGAACTGCGCCCAGCCGAGCCACGCGATCGCGACGAGCAGAAGCAGGAAGGCGCCGCCGGTGTCCTGCCGGTCGAGCAGGTGGGCCAGATCGCCCCGGCTGGTGTCCCACAAGACCGGGGTGACCTTCACCAACAGGAGGGGAAGGCCTGCGATCGCGGCGGCCAGGACGGCGAGGCTGGCCAGGGCGCGCAGCACCGCGGCGAGGGTGCGACCTGAGGTGGGTGCGGCGTTGGTGCGCATCACGGTCCTTCGGGTGTGGTGACGCCGTGCAGGAGGGTGGCCTTCCCGTGCCCGGTCACGGCCAGCGAGCCGATACCCGCGACGGACAGGAACTTTGTGGCGTAGCTGTCTTTCGTGGTGACGGTCAACGTCTTGCCGTCGGCGGAGACGACGGCAGTCCCTGCGGTGCCGGCTGAACTCAGGTAGGCCTGTGCAGCGGCCTGGGCGGCTTGCGGGTCCACGGTGATGGCGTCGCCGGGCACGGCCTGGGCCGGGTCGATAGCCTGTCCGCCGGCGCGTGCGGCCTCGGTGGCGATGAAGTCGGCGCTCTCGGTGGCGCGCATCTTGCCGCCGCCGTCGATGGCGAGGCCGATGATGCCGAGCAGCGCTATCACGCAGACGGCGACGAAGACGGTGATGCCGCCGCGGTCGTCGAACCGCCCTGCGGGGTAGGGAAGCTGGGGGAGTGTCATCTCAGCCCTGCCCCCTCTGCCGGTACTGGTCAACAACCGAAGTGGCCGTTGCCTTTAGGGTGCGGGCCCCCGGGGCGCCGGGCAGCAGCAGGTCCGACAGGTTGACGGTGCATCGCACCGTGGCCGACACGGTGGCCACCTCGCCGATGGGCACGTTCAGCCCGCCGGTATCGACGGTGACGCTGGTGCTGGCACAGGAGATGCCCTGATCGGCAAGAGACTCCGTCGCCGCCGCACGAGCCGCGCCCTGGGCATCGGCCGCGGTGCGGTGAATGGAAGCCTCGCGCGCCGCGTCCTGCGCCGCCGCATCGATCTTGGATCCGGACATGACCAGGCGGCCGCCCGCGATCGCCAGGCAGACAAAGACCACCAGCGAGGGCAGCACGATGGACGCCTCGATCGCGACACTGCCCGCATCACGGGGCGCGGAACGGGCCCTGCAGAACACCGATTTCACTCCCCTGGAATCGTCCAGCGCTCGACTGGACCGGATGCCGACTGGGTGATGCGCAGGCCGGGAACGCCCGGCAGCATCGACTGCGCGGTCCCCGACACCTGTACGTTCACCCGCTCGTCGGTACTGCCTGCGCTCACGCTGGAGCCCATGAGGCTGTCGCCCGCCGTACGGGACAGCACTTCTCGGGCACGCTGCGCGCCGTCGCCGGGCCCGGCCTTGTAGGAGCGGGCCGCGCTCAACCCCTCGCGGGCAGCGGTGAGCGCGATCTCGCGGGCGAAGTACCACATCGAGGCCTGGATGACGGCGATCGCGACGAGCAGCACGAACGGAAAGACGATCGCCATCTGGATGGAGGAATCCCCCCGGTCATCCCGCCACGCTGGGCCGCTTCCCCGGGCAAGGGGATGCGGTATACGACGGTGCATCAGATGCCGTTCAGCTTGCCGTTGTACTTGGCGACGATCACCGCAATCGTCCCGGCGATGACGAGCGCGCCGGTCACGGAGGCCACCCAAATGATGACCGTGGTGATGCTGATGTCGCCGCGGTCCGGGCGCTTCTGCGCCTCCTCCAGGCGGGCGCCAAGCTCGCGCACGAGACGGTAGGTGCGGTGGGCGATGTACTTCATGGGTCAGCTCCAACGTCTTTCGATCAAGTGGTCAGCATGCGGATCACTGCGGGGAACGCCATCAGCAGCATCACCTGCACCGCGAGCAAGGCTCCGGGGGCGGTCATCTTCTCGCTGGCGGCGTTCGCCTCGGCCGCCTGAGCGGCCAGCAGTTCGGGGTTGAGCGCGGCGCTGCGCGCACGCAGCTGCTTGTAGACGGCGGCCCCATCGGTCGAGGAGCCGCGCATCATCTCCGCCAGATCCCCCAGGACCGGCAGGTCGTACTCCTCTTTCAGGTCGGTCAGGGCCTGCCACGGCGGGATCTTCTCCAGCCGGGCCCGCATCAGCGCGCCCTGCACATAGACGAAGGGCCAGCCGCGGCCAACCTCTGCGGCCTTCTCCAGAGCCGTGGTGGGGCCGGCATCCGACGCCCGCTTGAGGGCGACGAGTTCGAGGTAGGCGGCCATCGCGTGCGCGAACTCTTCCCGCGCCCGCTTGGCCTTGTCACGTACCGACAGATCCGGTGTGATCCACAGGAGCCCCGCCACGATCAGCCCGAACAGTGCTGGGACGTAGAAGGGAAGCGAGACGCCCGCCAGGATCCAGGGGATCGAGACCACGACGGGGCACAGCAGCCCCGAAGCGGCCAGCGCCGTCTTCTGCAGCATGAACCGGCCCGGCCCCTCGCCCAGCAGGGCCAGGTTCTGCGTGGGGATGCGCACGCCCGGCAGGCGGCCCAGGCGGGCCAGCAGCCAGCGCCCCCACACCTCGTCACGGTCCAGGACCGGCTCGGGGAGCCCGGCCAGGCTGCTCTGCTCGGTGCGCTGCAGGGCGACCGCCAAGGCGGGCTGCGGGCGCAGCAGTTCACGGGTGAGCAGCGCGAGCCCGCCGCCGACGGCGGCGCCGGTGAGCACCATGGGTGTGATGTTCATCGGGCACCCGCCATGTCGGTGTCGTGATCGGATGTGGTGGCCAGTGCGGGCAGCCGCACCGTGCTGCGCGGGTCGCGGTTGAGGAACCGCGGGATGCGCCGGTAGTGGGCCAGGTGCCGCATGAGCGCGAGCGTGCCGATGAACCCAACCGTGAGCATCGCCAGCACCAACTGACCGAGCAGCGTGGAGTACGGGGCGGTGTACGACGGCACGAAGAACCCGGCGACGATGACCCCGAGGGTGATGATGACCATCCACCGCATGGTGGTGCGGGGCTTCTCCCTGTCTGCTTCGGTGTCCCGCTTCCCGGCCACCTCCGCGCGGACGGTGGCGGCCAGGTCTTCCAACGCCTGAGCCAGGCCGGGGCCCCGGTCGGAGACGGACAGGATCAGCGCGGCGACGACCTTGTCGGCGGTGATGTCGTCGAGCTCGTCGCCGAACGCTCGCAGTGCTTCCTCCGGGCGCCAGCCCATGTGCAGCCGGTCGGCGAGCGTGCCGATCTGCTCGGCGAGCTCCTCGGGCGCCCCCTTCCGACTGGTGATCATCGCCTGTTCCAGGCCCATGCCCAGCCGCAGAAGCCCGGCCAGCCGCTGGGTCCACTCACTGAGGCCTTCCAACTGACCGATGCGGACCTTGGCGGCCTGGGCCGGGGCCAACAGCCACGGCACGCCGATGACGGCCACTCCGATCAGCAGTCCGGCCGTGAAGTTCCCAGCGATGAGCCAGATGAGCATCCACAGCACCACGGCGGCACCGGCCTGGGTGCGGCGCCGCATCTGCGACTCCTGCGTGCCGGCGTTCCACGCGCTCACGCCCTGGCGCAGCCGCCATCCGGCGCGCGAGTCCTGCTTCGGCTCCGTGGTGCCGACCACACCCCACACCAGGGCGGCCAGTCCGCCCGCCGTCACCATGCCGGCAACCAGCGCCCACAGGAGCGTCATGCGCTGCTCACCACCTTCAGCGGCAGCGGCTGCGCCCACGCACCGCGGGAGTACTGCAGGTACTCGGAGTTGAAGCCCACGCGGCGCAGCTCGTCGATGCACTCGGGGTGTGTACCGGTGGGCACGGCCCGCTCCTCGCCGAGGGCGAGATTGGGGGCGAAGATGTCGTTGGTCGCCGGGCGACCGGACTCAGCGACACCGGTGATTTCCACGATGTGGGAGACGAAGCGGTGCCGCCGTCCCCCGATCTTCGTCTCATCGATCATGGAAACGAACACGATGAAATCCAGGCCGTTGGCGATCTGCCGGTAGGCGAGCTGCTCGGACAGGTTGCCCTGGGTCAGCGCATACAGCTCGGCGATGCGGTCGAAGACGATGTCGGGGCGCCGCGCGTGGATGGTGCACAGGTTCCCGCCTGCGCCGTTGGTCAGCGCCTGCATCATGGCCACGACTTCGGGGCCGCGGACCTCACCGACGACCATCCGCTCCAGCGACATGCGCAGCGCAGGGTGCATCAGGTCCAGCAGCGTCACTTCACCAGCACTGCGCCCGGTAGCGCTCACTTCGCCGTTGCCCTCGCGGGCCACCAGAGAGATGGCCTGGTTGTGGTAGCCGTCCTGGTGGGTGAAGAGCTCGTCCTCGGTCTGGATCGTCGCGAACCGCTCGTCGGGATCGAGCTCCTTGAGCAGCGAGCGCAACAAGGACGTCTTGCCAGCCTTCTGCTTCCCGGCGATGATCACGTTCTTCTCGGCCTTCACGCAGGCCCGCAGGAACTCCACCAGGATCGGGTCGATCGTGCCGAGCGTCACCATGCCCTCCAGATCCGCGCTCCGTACCCGGTGCCGACGGATCACCGCGTAGGTGGTGGGGCTGACATCTGTGATGGCCTGCAGCCGCGAGCCATCCTTCAACGACAGGGCAAGCAGCGGATTCGCCGTGGAAATCGTCCGCTCCCCGTGTCCGGAGTCACGGGCCAGCTCGCGCAGCAGCTCCAGGAGCTCCTCCTCGGAATCGGCGATCGCACCCACCCGCTGGCGCTCCCCGTCGCCGTAGTCCAGCCACACCTCATCGGGGCCGTTGATGAAGATGTCCTCGACCCGCGGATCGTCCAGGTAGGGCTGCAGACGGCCTGCGCGGAACAGCAGGTCATACACCGCGCGCCGCAGCGCATCGTCTTCGGCTGCGGTGGGGCTCACCCCGCGCTCGGCGGCCGCGGCACTCGACCACAGCGCCACCTCATCATTGATCCAGCCCAGGCAGCGCTGTTCCTCGCTCGCCTTGTCCAGCGTCGGCTCGCTCTTCAGCAGCTCCTCACGCTTCTTGGCGACCAGCACCTTGATCTGTTGGGCCACCCGAGGGTCAACCAGCGCACGCGGCACCCCCGTGCCCGGCGCCGGCACCTGAGCTGCCGAGGCGGAACCCGCTCCGTTGCGACCCTGGAGCTGGGCTTGCCAACGGGAACTGACCGGCTGGCTGCCTGCCTGCGGACGCACCGTCGGGTCAGCGTGTACTGGTTTACCGCGCATGGCTCGCCTCCGGCCCACCTGGCCCGGCGAACCGGGGTGCCAGCCGGGCACGGCGCAAGGCGGCCCGCTGCTCCAGGACCGTGCACGCCGAGCGGGCCGCCTTCATCAAGGACGTCCTCGTGAAATTGCGGGGTTGCTCTGACCCATCGGACAGGACCCGGGCCTCGCGCGGTGCGTGGGGCAACGTGGCTACCACCGGGGCGCGCAGCACCCGCTGCACTTCTCCGGCCGGGTAGGGGCCTTCGTCGATCATCAAGACCCCCACGTTCCCGACGCGTTCCTCCAGCGCTTCGATGCGTGTCTGCGCCGCCTGCAGCGAGCGGACTGTGTTCCGCACGACGAAGACCAGTGCGTCCGCGCGCTGCGCGAGGACCGCGGAGGGGCCAAAGGCCCCGTTGCGGCCCAGGTCGATCAGCACGTCGTGGGCTTGGGCGGGCTGTTCACCGATTCCGGAGAACAGGCGGGCCAGGTCTTCCCACGCCGGGCCCAGACCGGCCGACTGGGCCGGGTCGGTCACGCCGGGCAGGACCAGGCGGTCACGCGCCTCCTGCTTCCCGTCCTCGGAACTCACATCGATGAGCTGGCGCCAAAACGCCTCGACCAGTTCTCCCTTACGCGAGGCAACCGACAGATTCCGCAGCCCGTACCGATCGCCAAGGCTGCCCTGCAGCAGCCCGTAGAGCACGGCACCACCGTCCGGGTCGCACTCGGCGAGCACCATCTTGCGGCCCGGCTGCAGCGGCCAGGACAGCAACAGCGCCAGCGCGCTCGTCGTCACCCCCGGCGCCCCGCTGCAGCCCGCCAGCGCGATCACGCTCACTTCTTGCCGCCCGGCGCATCGATCACCAGACGCACGCTGTCAGCCGACACCCACGCGGCCAGGCGCGAGGCATCCGCAGCCTGCGTCGCGACGTCGACGACCACCACACCGGTACCGGGTGCGGCCTTGCCCGCCTTCACCACGCGGGCCGCGATCGACTCGGGCGTCTGTGACTCCTTCGCACCTGCTGCCTCTTCGCCCTGGGCGGCAACGTGCTTCAGGCTCAGCTTCTGTCCTGGAACCATTGCTGTGGCCGGGACCTGTTCGGGCTTCAGACCGATCGGCACCAGCTGCTCACCGGCATTGACCAGGGACCGGGACGTCACCTGTGAGCGATTGAGCAGCGATCCCGGCCGCAGCTCCACCGCAGCCCGCTTGCCGACAATCGAGTCGAGGTCCGACGCTTTGACCGCCTTGACGGCCGGGTCCAGAGCAATGGATGCCTGTCCCAGATCCGCCTCGGTGAGGACCTCACCGACCTGCACGTCACGTGTCACCGTCACCACCTGCGTACGGTGCCCGGCCTGCATCACCAGCACCACAACGCCCGCTCCACCCGCGGCGATCAGCGCCAGCGACAGTGCGATCACACCCGGCCTGCGTCGACGTGCGGACACTCGCGGCGGTGCGACGGGTCCGGACGGCTGCCCCTGCGCCGGGATGCCGGCCACAGCAGGCCCGCGTTCTCTTGTCTTGCTCACGTTCATCCCTCCGAAGGGGCGCTATCCGACGACCTGGACTTCGCCGACCGCCACCTGAACCTGCGTCTCACGGACCTCGGTCAACTCGCCCGCCTCGCCACCGCCACCGGTGACCTGCCAGGCGATGGCCCACGTCGACGCTGCGTTCAACTCGAACTTCCCGCCGGGGGCCTTTGCAGAGGTCTTGGTGTAGCGGTGGCCGCAGCTCGGCGAGTCCTTCATGCCGTACGACTTCTTGTAAGGCGTCCCGGGTCCGGTGCACGTCTCCGTGGCGCCGTCGCCCATACGCCAGACGATCTTCTTCACCTTCGCCGTCGCCGTGACCGTCACCCCGCCCGCCGTGGCAGACGCCGTGTTCGGCCCGTACGCGGTCGGCGACTGGCGCACCCACAACCACATCGGAACCCCCACCACGTACTTCCCCGCAGCGCGCGGGCTCGCGATATCAGGGCCGACGAGCTTCATCGAGTCAACGGCCTGCTGAGCAACCACCGCCGGGTCAATCGGCGGTGGCGGCTCTGCCCCCTCTTCAGCCGCAAGGCCAGTGGTCACCCCACTCGGGCAAGTCCGCGTGTAGGCGGTCTTGCCTTCGCCCGGGTACCACATGCTGCCAGGAGGTGGCTGATCCTTCATCCGTTTCACTGAGCATTTCGGAGGCTTGCCGCCGCCTCCTCGGAGCTTCCCCTGCCCCTTGCCGTAAGAGCCGGAAGGCTCTCCGGCTGGTGTTTCATCTGTCGTTGCCTCACACCGGATTCTGACGCCTAGGCTGTTGCAGCCGCTTGAAACGGGTTGGGCCACAGCCACAGCGGGCAGCAGAGTCGCTACGGTCACGGCGCCGATAGCCGTACTCAGCAGGCGCGGTCCTGTGGCTTTTCGACGACGATCTTCCACTGCTTCCCCCACTTCTCGGCCTGGATCTCCGTCACGTAGCTCTTGATCCGGTTCTTGGGCATCGCTACGGGCTTGCCGGACTTGCGATAGATGAACTTCCAGTTGCTCGTGTCCACGCAGTCGGTCAGTTCTGCCGAAGGAACCTTCTGGTCCAGCTTGATGCTGGTTACCTCGACGTCATGGCTGGGCTCGCCAGTCGTAACGATGCCCTTCTCCTTCAGGCCCTTGAGATCGTTCTCCGTCTGCGCCCATGCCAGCGCAACGCTGTATGTCGACAGCTTGGTGCCCTTGGGATCTGCCTGGGCGTATGCCTTAACCTGCTCGTCCCACATGCGCGCGTAGGCGTCCGTGACCGCGTTCTTCTCGACAGTCTCCGGGTCCGCACTGGGCGAAGGCGTTGTACTGGGAGCGGAAGACTTTGACGCCGGCGACTTGGCGTCAGGGGCCTTCTTACCGCTGTCGTCGCCCGACGAGCTACATGCAGACAGAGCAAGCACCGCACACAGGGCAGTACCTACCGCTGCTGTCTGATTTCGGAAGCGAACAGCGGCATATTCCGACGGTCGTCCAGCGCGCTTCAAGGTGCCTCCCCGTACGTGTGTGTTGCGAGCAAGTCGATTGTGTTGGCGTACGCACCACGCTGAACGCCTGGGCAGCCTGGTCCAGCTGCAGTGATGCAATCCGTAGCGAAGAGATTACGCATATGCCCAACAACTTCCCAACAGAGAGGGGAATTTAAAGGTTCGCAACCTAGGGCGTACCTGGTCACTTGGGGTGAAGAAGTCGACAAGTTGCTCTGTGCATAAGCGAGTGCACGGCGCCAGGTCATCGAGCGTCATCCCATCTCTATTGCGCAACGCGAGGGACACGGTGGTTACCGAGTCCTGTCGCCGGTGAAGGGGCGTCCTTCACCTACGGAAGGGGAGCTGGCGGGCCAGGGATGTGACACGAAGGCGCGACAAATATTCCGTCAGCCTTGGAGATGTCGAATGCGCCGACGAGGGCGTAGACGAGAGCTCTTCGCCGTCATGGGTCCCGGTCGGACGTGGTGATCTGCTCGCTGCGCAGCGACAGCCGAGGCGACGGGGCGATCAGTCTGTGACGTCGGCGGCCGTCGCTCGGCAGCACGCACTGCTGGTGGAGCACCTGGACGCCGGGCACTCGATGTTCGTCGACAGGACGAACGTGGAAGTGCAGGTCGGGCCGAGATGGTTGAGCAGGCCTGGCGGCACGGTCACCCGGCCGCGGCCCTACGCTTCGTGGCCGGCCTATGGACCTGCCGGGCGCGGCGCGCAATCGCCGACACCCGGCCAATCGTCACGTGCCGGTCTCTGCGCTGGCAGAACGGTCTCGCTGTTGGTGCCACCGAAAACGTTCCGTGCGCGGAGGGCTCTGGGGCTGTGGACGACCTCACTCAGCACGGCGGAACGAGTCGATCGGCCCGCCCCACGCCTCCGTCCCGTCCCAGTTGATGGCCAACGCATCGTTCTTGGCGTCCTTCAGGGTCAGGTGACCGTCACCGCGGCCGCCATCTTGGTTGCCCTTGCACGAGGAGAAGGTCAGCGACGGCGCTTCCTTCCCGTCCTGTGTATCGGGCTTGAGGGTGCCTTCACATTCGAGCTTGCTCCCCTTGGCGGTCACGTGACCGCTCTTTATGGTCAGGGTCTCGAAGTCGGTCTTGCGCTGGATCGTCTTCCACGAACCGGTCGCCCGCTCGATCACCGTGCGCTTGCGGTCTGCGGGAGCCTTCTCACTGTGCTGCGGGCTGGCGTGCGCCTCGCCGCTGGGCTTGTCCGACGTGTCGTCACCGGATCCACAGCCACTGAGTACTGCCGCCGCCAGGACCACGGCACCCGCCAGGCACGTCTTACCCTTGCGCACTTCATCTCCCTTGATCATTAATCTGGACATGCCAAGCTATCAACGCTGCTAACCGGCGCGGCCATCACGGTTCTCGCGACGTGGGACTGCCGCGATGCCACACGGGAGTCGGCCAGGCCGGACTGAAGGCTGAGGCACTCGCACATCGCGTGGTTCGTCCGTCAGAAGATCTTCGATCCGGCCGGACCCGGAGGTCTGCGCCTGCCATCCCTCCAGGAGTCCCTGCACGGCGATCCGGGCGAGGTGGCGGTACTGGTCGCGGGCGTTCTCGCGGCTGCTGAGCCAGCCGAGGTGACGGGTATGGGCCTGCAGGGCGATCAGCTCGGTGACCAGCGGTGAGTCTAGTTGCGGCATGCCGTCGACCACTTCAGAGCAGGAATGCTGGTTTGGGTCCCACCCCGTGGCCAGCACGCCGCCTTTTGCCGAGGGTTCGGCACGGCCGAGGCGAAGTCGAAGGCGCATGGTGTCTCCAATCAGTGTGGCTTCTGCGGGGCGCGGTTCACGCTGAACGGGGCTGCAGAAGCACGTCGGTAGCGGTGGCGTCCTCGCCCAGGAGCGGAGTGACGATGGGCGCGAACGGCCCGTGTTCGAGGAGGAGATGCAGGCTGGTGACACCGGCTTGGATCGGTGAGCGTGACACTGCACGCTGCAGACGAGTGTCGGCTGCGGCCAGCGCGCGCAGATCCCAGGCGCGTCGGGCCAGGACGGGTTCGGGGGCGCCGGTGAGGACGATCAGGATTCTGGGCAAAGTCGGGTAGCGCTCGCGCCACGCCTCTTGCACGAGGTCGCCTGCCACAGTCTGGCGACTGCGGCCAGGGGCGGGCTGGGGGGTGTAGGTGGCGTAGCGGGCGTAGGCGTGGAGCTTGGCGGCGAGGCGGGCCACGCTCATGGTGGTGCGGTCGACCTCAATGAAGAAGCTCAGCAGCCGGCGCTCGTCTCCGGTGGTGCGGGTGTAGCGCAGCACGGCATCGGGGGTCAGCCACGCCTCATCTCCGTGGCGCGCATTGCCGTCCCGGACGCGGTGTACGACTTCCATGTCCCAGCTCAAAGGACCGCATTCGTCACCGGCGAGGCGTGCGTGCTCCACCATGGCCAGCCCGGTCTCGTTGATGGCCAGGGTGTGCTCCTGCAGGGCGCTGGCGGCAGCCTGCTGGGTGATCCGGTAGGCGCGGGAGGGCAGTTCCTGCCCGGCTTCCAGGGCGTCGGCGCCGAGCGCGGTGGCGTACCAGAGCAATTCGCCGGCGCGGTTGTGACGGCGCACCGTCGCATCGGCCAGACCCTGTGCGTGCAGGACCTGGAGCTGTCGGCGCAGGTAGCGGGAACTGGACGCGTGCGGGCGCAGGAGCCGGTTGAGCTGGGCGGCGGTCAGTAGCCGGTGCGTGTAGAGGACGGGCAGCAGCTCCTGGGCGAGCTGAGACAGGCTCTCCGGGCGCGTGGCGGTGGCTGTCGGCATGAAGAGGTCTCCTTCGCTCAGGGAGTGGGGCGGGGGAGTCGGTGCACGACGTCCTGCCCCGCATCGCGGGGGCCGTGGCGGGTGGCGGGGGAGGCGGCGCGCGCGGCGAGGTAGCCGGTGATCCGCTCGTCCAGCTCGTCGAGCTCGGCGAGGATCTCGCCGATGGGGCGACGGTTGAGGTTGGTGTCGATGGCCGCGTCGAGGGCCGGAAGTCCGTCGGGGTTGTAGTAGTCGGCGAACACGTCGCCGACGGCCACGCCTTCCACACGGAAGGGGGTGGTGCGCTCACCGCGCAGGTCGACGGACTGGATGTAGTGGTAGCGCGGGGTCTGCTGGATGGTCTGGCTGTCCAGGCCCGGCAGGCGCTTCGCGAGGAAAGAGGCCTCGTCGAAGTCGGCGCCGGTCGCAGAGATCCAGCTCTGGTTTTGCAGGAGCGCCTGGCGGGTGGTGTCGGACAGCCGCATGGCCATCTGCGTCATCCCCATGAACCGCACGTTGTACTTGCGCAGCTGCTCCAGGATCTTGGCGACATAGCCGTGGGAGGCGCCGTCGACCGCGGTGAGCTCGTCCACGAACCCCCACATGACGGGCCGCTGGTCGGCGGCGAGCTTGGCGCGCGCCATCCCCTCGCGGAACAGATCGAACTGCAGCAGTGCGCAGATCAGCTCGTCGCTCTCGCCGGTCCCACCGGGGCACACCCCCACTACCGCCTTGGTGGCCATGGCCCGGCGCAGGTCGTATCCGGAGCGCGGGGAGCCAAGGAATGCCTTGAGGCTGCGGGAGTTGCCCATGCGGTAGAGGACGTTGGTGACGGTGTTGAGGGCGTTGGGTTCGACGTTCGGAAAGGAGCGGCGCCAATATTTCGTGGTGCTTGCCGGGAGGTGGGCCAGGACCTGCTCGCGCCAGTCCTCGTCTTCCAGAAGCGAGGCGACCTGGAACACGGTCGGCTGCAGTTCGGGATGCCCGTCTTGCACCATCAGGGCTGCGAGCTCGGCCAGGGTGCGGACCGCGTTGGACAAGATGGTGCGGGCCCGGGTGGCGCGTTCGCCCCAGCTGTGCGCGGAGGCGATCGCCCCGACCACCGCCCCGACGACTTCCTGCACTTCGTCGAGGCGCCGGCCCTCCATGGAGAGCAGGTTCCAGCACGTCATCAGGTCCTCATCGCGCGACAGCGACAGATCGACCTCCCACACCCGGCCGGCCAGCGCCGGATGGGCGAGGTAGGGCTTGATGCGCTGCCACGCCGCCCGGTGCGGATCCAGGAACCAGCCGCCATCACCGGCATAGGCACGCGCGGCGAACTGCACCAGGGCCAATTCCGACTTGCCGTAGCCGGACTTGCCGAACGAGGCACCGAAGAGGACTTCATCTGCGTACGCGCCCGCCATCCGCTGCACGCCGTCCGCGCCGGTCACCTTCCCCAGCGGCAGGACATCGGCCTGCCCGGTCCAGGTGGGCAGCGCGGCCGGAGCGGGCGGCACCACCCCGCCGGTGCGCAACACGTTCTGCGCCGTGCAGTGCACGCTCGGCGGCTTCAGCAGTCCGGCGACCTCCTGCCAGGTCACCCAACTACGCCGGGACGGGGCGAAATCTCCGCGCGTGAACCGGAGGTCGAAGCGGTTCCGCAACCACAACGCATTCGAGTACGGCCGCCACATCCCCACCCGAGGACCGACCGGCACGAACCGGTTCTCCCCGCGCAACGCCTGCAGCGCGGCCATCACCTGATGCAGCCGCGCCCGCGCTCGCGCCGGATGCCGCGCTGTACAGCGCACCAGCACCTGCAGCGCGAACACCTCCGCGCCCGGCACAAATTTGCCCACCCCCTCGGCGAGGTCCGTCTGCCGCGGCACCCGGGCCCGGCCCGGCGAGGACTTCGAGGTCGTGCCGTTCAGCACCTCCCAGATCCCGGCACTGCTACCGCTTCGGCGGCCGCCCTCCAACTGCTCCCCGAACGCGCTGGGACCGCGCCGCGTGGCCCGCGCGATCAGACGACGTCGACGACGCGCCACCCGGCCATCCGCCACAGACAGCAGATCGACAACAAGGTCGGCCTCCTCTCCGTCCTGCGTGCGGACTTCGGCGAACGCCGCCGCCAGCTGCTCCAGGGGATCGGGGTTCAAGACCGGACTGCCCAACGCCCGGTGATCGGCACGGGCCAGCACGAGCTCGGCCCGCGCCACATACATCTGGCTGCCCGGCACCTGCGCCGCGTCCTCCACCGGTGGCGTGCTCGCGTCGTCCTTGGCCAGGACGACCGCGCTCACCAGCCACCCCGCTCAGCCAGCGGTGCGACGCCCTGGAACCGAACCGCGGCCGAGCGGTCGCGGGCGGCGTCGGCGGCCAGTACCTCGACCTGCCGATAGCCGGCCAGCCGCAACACGCTCGCTGCCCGCTCCGGCCCTTCCCACCCGTACTCCAGCTGTCCCTCAGTTCCGGCCGTCATCCAGATACGGGTCGCCGCAGCTCGCTGTGGGATCGGCCCCGCAGCGACACGCGCCTGGCCCAACCGGGCCGCAGCCTGCCCGACGTCGGCCAGCTTCGGATCGAACGATGGGCCTGGCACCATTCTGAAGCCGCGCCGATCGGCCAACGCGCGCACGGCCCGACGCCGCCACCAGGCAGTTGAGACCGCCCAGCAGAGCAGCGCGACCGCGCCCGCAGAGATGATCCAGCCCGCATGCGAGGCCACCGCATCCGCGACGATCCCGAACCCTGCCCCAGCGTCCACTCCCTGGGGCACCACTTCGCTGATCACTAATGCGCCTCCCTTCAGCACACGGCGACGAACGCCGCCTGTACCTCGGGAAGGGGACCCGCGACGGACGGAATGTGACATCCAAGGAGAAGAAATGTTCGCGAGCTGATGCCCCGCTACGCACAGAAGGCCGGTCACGGGGCCGGTCACGCGGCGGCCCGCAGCAGCGCGGCGATCTCCGCGAACCCGCGCCGCTCAGAAGGGGCCGCCCGGTGAAACGGGCGGCCCCTTCTGTGCGTGACGGTTACCCGGTCACACGCCGTCTGGGCTGAGACTCTCCACGAACTGAGACCATGCACGTCGGGACGTGATGGCCATACCTGCGCCGGGGTCCTTGGAATCGCGCACGGCTACCCAGTTGGTTCCGCGGGCGACCTCCACACATTCGTTGTTCGCAGCGCTGTACGAACTCGTGGACCAGAGTCCGTCGGCTGCGATTGGATTCGCAGGGTTGGGCTGCCCGTTCATCCGTTCTCCTTCGTGGACGTCGGTCTTCACCACACGGCGGGTATGGAATGCCCCGCTCAGAGCCCATCTACAGCCTGTCATCGGAGCGGGTGCGGTTTGTGGGCTTCCTGTTTTCCTCAGTTGCCGTCACGTACGAGCTTGGTCAGGCGGTCGGTGTCCTGCAAGTCTGTGAGGACGGTCTCGGCCCCGGCAGCTCGCAAGGCGTTCTCGTCGCTGCGGCCTGAGGCCACGGCGATGACGCGTACGCCGTTGGCGTGGGCCCCGTCGATGTCTGCGGGGGTGTCACCGATGAGTACGGCGGCGCTGGCCGCGGTGTGCGCTCGCTGCAGTGAGCGGTGGACGAGCTCGGCGCGGAGATCGTGATCCTCTCCGTACGCACCAAGGGCCCAGCGGATGTGGTGGTCGAGGCCGAATACCTGGAGCTTGAGTTCGGCGACTGCGCGGATGTTTCCGGACACCACGGTCTGTCGGACTCCGGCGGCGTCGAGAGCGTTCAGGGCTGTGGCGGCCCCCGGCAGGGCGTGGCCGCGTTCGCGCAATTCACCGGCACGCTGTCGATGCTTCTCGGCGAGGGCACGGGCAAAGCGTTCGAAGTCGGATCGGTCTGTTGTCAGGCCGTGGAGCTGTGCGGTTTCGCGGAAGATGACGGGCTCTGTGATGCCATCGATCTTGGCTTGTGTGTGCATCGGCTGCCCGAGGGCCTGCTCGAATGCTGCGGCGGAGAGTTCACGTCCGACTCCGCCGGTATCGATCAGCGTGTGGTCGATGTCCCACAGGACCAGTCGGTCCACTGAGCGCCTCCCCAATTGCCCACTGCAGCTGGGCCGCAAGGTGCCACCCAGAAGTGTGCGGAGCCTACGTGCTGTCTCTGCCCGCTCTACGCTGACGGTACGAGAGATGCCTTGGGAAGGGGGCGGGAGCGATGCCCGCTCGTGCGAGTCTGCCCGATGGCCGCATGGTCAGGTACTACCGCCGGAAGCACGGCAACCGTTCCGCCGCCGTCGTCGCCGGACTGTGCGGCATCTCCGAGCGCTACCTGCATCTGGTCGAGGCTGGCAAACGAATCCCCTCCGTTGAGGTGCTGGCCCGCCTTGCTGTCGAACTGGACGTGCCCGTGGCCGCCCTCTTCGCCGAAGCACCGATCGAGGAGCCAGAGACGCCCCACACCGCGGCGCCGGCGATTGCTCGCGCGCTCACGGTTTCTGGACCCACGCCCCACTCTGGTCAGGTCCTCCCACCGGCGCAGCTGCGAGAAGGGGTGGAACAAGCCTGGCGGATCTGGCAGTCCTCTCAGAACCGGTTCACACAAGCAGCCCGGATCTTGCCAGCGCTCATTGCCGAGGTGGAGGAAGCCGCACGGATTCTCCGTTACGGCAGCGACCTGCAGGCGCGGCGCGAAGTGCTGCGCGTAGCAGCCGACCTCTACGGGCTGTTGCGTTCCTACTGCCGGCGCGCGAACCGCCTCGATCTCTCCCTGCTGGCCGCCGACCGCGCGCTGCGGGCTGCCGAGGACGCCGACGATCCCCTGCGCATCGCCATCGCGCGGTGGAACCTGGGCCACGTCATGCTCTCCCGCACCGAGACCTCTGCGGCAGAAGAAGCGAAGGAGATCGCGCTGTTGGCCGCTGAACAGCTGCGCCTCATGCCCGTCAGCCTCGAGTCTCAAGCGGTCACCGGCGCCCTTGAGCTGGTTGCTGTCGTTGCCGACGCCCGCTGTCGGCGCTGGTGGGAAGCACGCGAGCGGTTGGAGGATCGGGCCGCCCCCCTGGCCAGCAGAGTGGGGGAGGGCAACGTCCAGTGGACGGTGTTCGGCCCGACCAACGTGGCCCTGCACGCGATGAGTATCGAGATGCTCGCCGGCGACGCGAAGGATGGGCTGCGGGTGGCCGACCAGGTGGATACCGGTCAGCTGCCGAGTCGCGAACGGCAGTTCACGTTCGGGCTGCAGGCGGCGCGCTGCCATGACCTACGCCGCGAAGATGCTGCTGTTCTCAAGCGTCTGCTCGGCCTTGAGGAACTGGCTCCGGAAGACATGGAACGCAGCCCGCTGGCTCGGGACATGGTCGTGAGCCTTCAGAAGCGGGCCCGGCCCGCTGCGCGCCGTCAGGTCAACGCACTGGCCGAGCGACTCCAGCTCGCCTGACCTCACGCCCGCACCTCTACCGAACTGTCAGTTCGGTATGCCGAGCGACACAGGCGCTAACGTCGCGGCGCACTGAAGGGCGGGGCGCGATGAGCAGCGGCGGCATGCAAAGGCGCGGCAGTGGGCTACGCCTCGGGTGCATCGATGCCGAACTCGTACGCCACTTCCCAGCGGGCATCGGGAACAACGATGTCGGCTGTCTCCACGGCCCGGCCGTCAGCGGTGTAGTAGGTCCGCTCGATGGCGAGGACCAGGTCGCCGAGGCTGATGCCGAGCAGGTTGGCGTGCTCCTGGCTGGCGCGGGCCGGGTGTGGCACTTCTACCGCATGCGAGATGTCGATGCCGATCGAGCGCATCCGCTCGACCACGCCTTTGCCCGCGAGCGGCCCCATCTCGGGCAGCACGATGGGCGTCTCACCGGTGATAGCCATGGGTTCCCAGCTCGTCGAGAGTTGAGCGGGCTGGCCGTTGGCGAGGAACTCGTAGTCGGTGCGCACGCACAGGCCCCCGAGCTCGATGCCGAGGCGATGAGCGATGTGGTCCGGGGCGGGGGTGCGGGCTTGGGAGTGTGCCTCCCAGGTGCCGGTGCGCCCGAGTTCGGCCATGTCAGCGCGGAAGGGGCTGCCGCCGCGGTGCTCCCGGTGCCGCGATCGGACCATACGGTGCCGTTCACGGGGCTGGGCCACGTAGGTGCCGGACCCGGCACGCCCCTCCAGCACTCCCTCGATGATCAGGCGCTCCTGGGCCTTCTGCAGAACGTTCGGGCCGACTTGGTAGTGCGAGGCGAGCTGGGCCCGCGAGGGCAGCCGGTCGCCAACTGCCCATTCTCCGCTGGCGAGGCGACGGCGCAGATCGTCGGCGACCTGCTGGTGCGGGGGCGGCTCGGCGAGGCCCATGCGCGGACTCCGTA
>NZ_JBSGYY010000013.1:185545-227318 GCF_053610705.1 Streptomyces sp. NPDC054872
GTCGCCAACTGCCCATTCTCCGCTGGCGAGGCGACGGCGCAGATCGTCGGCGACCTGCTGGTGCGGGGGCGGCTCGGCGAGGCCCATGCGCGGACTCTGTACTGGTCGGCGGTGGATGGATTGCCTGATTCCAGCATCCCGATTGACAAGCTAATGCATCAGGTCCAATCTAATGCATTAGAAATACTTTACGTGATGTTCCGTGTGTGGGGGATGACCGTGAGCTCAGCAAAGACCCAGGCCACCGCGATCGCCTCCATGCTCACCAGCGTGCTCGGCGCGATCCCGTGCCAGGACGCCACAGACGAGCGGATCCGCCTCGAAGTCGAAGTCCCCGACTCACTCGGCGAATCAGAACGGCTCGCGGTCCTTGACTTCCTCCTCGGCCAGGCCGATCGCTTCGGCCACAGCCTCCACAAGGACGGAACGTCGGCCATCTGGGCCGAAGTCGACTCCAACCGGCGGAGCGAGGCATGAGACACCGCAAGCGCCCCCTGCACAGCACCCCAGCAACGCGCTCCGGGGCTTGTGCCCAACAGCCTTCCCCCTCAGATGTTCTGGAGCTGAAGCACGATGCCTGACACTCCCGTCGCTGCGCCTGTCACCACCTTGGTGGGCACCGTGCCTGGCCATCCCCGAGTCGTGCTGTACACCAGCAGCACCGCCCCGCAGGTAGTGGCCCGGATGCTCGCGCACCTCGGCAGTTTCGCTGCTTCGTGCGGCTGGCTGGTCGTCCACGAGGTGTATGACCTGGTCCCACCCGAGGTCCCGCGGCGCCAGCGAATCGGCTGGTGCACGGTGGAGAACCTGGTAGTCCGCGGTGAAGTGAACGGAGTCATTGCTCCTGCAGAGCAGGAGATCGCCTGGGCTCACGGCGACCGGATCGCGCTGCGGGCGTGGCTGCTCGGCGCATCGGCCTTCGCCTTCTACCCGCAGGACTGCTTCCGTCAGGCCATCCACGCCGCGACCACCCCAGAGGGGGCGCCCGCGTGATGCATCCCGCACCCAGAGGCCACGCGGCCGAGTCGCACACCTCCTACGAGTCCCGGTCCCACGCTCTGAGCACCCGCCTGCGACTGCCCGGCCATTCCGACCGGACGCCCGGCGAGGCCCGTGCCTACGTCGGCCTCACCCTCGCCGACTGGGGCGTCGCCGAGGCCGTCCGCACGAACATGCAGCTGATCGTCAGCGAGCTCACCACCAACGCGGTGACCTACACGCGCAGCCCCGAAATCACTGTCGAGATCACCCTCACCGACGACGAAGCAGCAGTCAGCGTCGGCGACCACGGCCCCCACCGCCAACTCCACGCCCAGCAGGCCGCGCCCGAGGCCGAGCACGGCCGCGGCCTGCTGATTGTCGAAACCCTGGCGAGCCGGTGGGGACAGCACAAAGACGACGAGGGAGGCACGACCGTCCGAGCGGAGATCGACCTCCCCGGCGACCCGACACAGTCCACCGCCCAGAGCAGCGAGGACGGATCGAATGTCCCCCGAGATCACCCCTGAGCATGCCCGCGCGCTGTACGCGGAGATGGTCCCCACCTATACGAGGCCCTTCCCGCGGCCTGAGCTGGAGAGGGTTCCACCGCACGGCCGGCTGCGCGTCAAGAAGCCCCTCCAGCAGATGACCTGGACCTTCCCTGCTCGCGACGCAGCGACCGGCGAGTACGCCGCTATGAACGTGGGACTCACCGCAGTTGGATGGGGCCTGCCGATGGCCGTGGCAGACGAGCTCGGCAACCAAGCCGCGACCCTGGCTGCACTCGCCGCCGCCGTTCCTTGCGGCCGACAGGCCGTCACTCTGGCGCTCGATGGCGGCCGCGTCATCTTGGGCGTGGTCTCGCTCACCGGCCGCCAGGATGCGACGGAACTTGAGGCACCCCAGGATCCCGGCGTCGTCGAGGCGACGCGGGGGCGCACCGCGATGACGGGCAGGCTCGACCTCCCGGCAGGGCCCGCTCTGGTCACGGTCGTGGAACTCCTGGGCCGCGGCCCCGCACCTGATCGCTTGCCTGCGCCCCCGACGGGATCTGGGTGACGCCGTCATGAGTGCACCTCAGCACTACTGGAATGGCCTGCGAGTCCCCTACATCGCGCCCTGGACGCACGAGCGGCAACGGCCGGGCACGATCGTGCGCAGCTACAGCAGAAACGGTCCGGGCATCGGCTACCGCAACGAGCACCCCAGCGACCGCCGCGACGGGGTGCTGTGGATGCGTATGCCCGCCGTCCCCGGAGGGGGCCGCCCCCAGCTCGGTGACGTCCACGCCTTGCGCCAGCGCCGCGCGATGACCCACCTGCTGTGCCAGGTGTGCGCGGCCTCCACCATCGGTCAGCTCCCCGACGAGCTCCACCTGTTCCTGGTCCGGGCTCCAGATGGGAGGCCGATCGCCGAGGGAGAGACGACAACGGCACCGCCTCTGTGCGTGCCCTGCGCCGTCGAATCCGTGGTGGACTGCCCGCACCTGCGCCAGGGATACGCCGCAGCCCTCGTGGAGTACGCCCCCTTCTGGGGCGTGGCCGGCATCGTGCACGATCCAGCTACGCTGCAGCCCCTGCCCGATCCGGACGGCCACCCGCTCACGCTCGTGCCCTACACCGACGAACACACGCTCCACCACACGCTCGCGGCCCGCCTGGCTGTCAGCCTGCACGGCTGCACCACCGTCGACCTGGACGACCTGACAGCACGCCGCGGGTACGTCAGCTGAGTCAGAGGCGGTAGGACGCTAGGCGTTGGTCAGAAACGCAGTGGCGCGTTCGGCGAGTTCGATGGCGGGGCGGATGCCGCGGGCACGGAAACGGCGGAGGTCGCGTCGCATGTTCTTGACGGCTTTGCGGGTGCGGACGGAGTGGACGCCGCTCATGTGGTCCATGGATCGGTTCCAGGTGGCGCAGGCTTGTTCGATGCGGCCTTGCTTGAGTTGGATCTCGGCTTCGGCGACGAGGTCGAGGGCCACGATGCGGGCGTAGGTGCAGGCAGGGCGGGAGGCGGCGGCGCGGCCGTACTGCTCGGCGGCCATCTTGTGGTCACCGAGGGCTTCGAAGACTTTCGCGGCCCGCGAGTGGATGGAGCCTTGGGGCGGTCCCCAGGTCAGGGCCCAGAAGGGGACGACGTCGCCCTGGTCGGCGCAAAGCAGGGCGTGGGCCCGGTCGGCCTCGCCGATGGCCGCGTGCCGCTGGCCGGTCTTGGCCAGGGTGTGGGCATGGACGATGCGGAAGAGTGCCTCGGTCTGGACGTCGACCTTGCCCTTGGCGCGGTTCAGGCCGGTCTCGGCGAGGCCCTGGCAGTGCTCGGGCCGGTTGAGCTTGAGCCCCTGCATGGCCATGGTCCGCATGACGAACCCGTCCTGGCCGACTAGCCCGCCCTCGGCGGCGAGGGCGGACTGGAGGTAATACCGCTGGGCAAGCGCCTGGTTGCCGGCGTCGTATGCCTTCCAGCCGACCAGGTGCACGCCGCGGCTGGCGGCCGACAGCATCTGCTGTCGCACCTCGTCGGTGCGGAACCGGCCGCGGCACAACGGGGCGACGTCGTCGCGCAGGTACTGGATGAGGGCGGTGCGAGCGTGCTGTCCGCCGTGGCGTTCGTCCATCTCGGAGAACAGGTGGACCATGTCGCGCACCGCGGCGACCTCAGCCATCCCGATGACAGCGCCGGTGCGGACAGCCTGGCTGCGTGCGGCGATGTCGAGGACAGAACCCAGCGGGAGGGCGGCGGCCGCCACGGAGTAGGCGGAGGTGGCGAGGAAGTTGCGTCGGTCCAATTCGCCTCTCCACATCGGCATCAGGGCGTCGATCGGGTCGTCGCCGAGGGACAGTCCAATGCTGTCATCCTCCATGGCGCGTGCGGGTCCAAGGCCGATCTCCTCGGTTGTGAGGATTCGTCCGAGCCTGCGGGAGAGCGCGATGGCCAGGTAGTGGCCGGTGCGCGGGGCTGGGACAACGCCCCCGATCCAGTGCTCGAGGGCGGACTTGTTGGTGCGTAGAGACTCGCCGTGCTCGGCGGCCACGGTCCGCACCGCAGCCGCGAGCGCCGCATAGGACAGACCAGATTCGGCGACGAGCCCTCTGAGCTGGGGATTCGGCGTGCGCTGGGTCATCGGTTCCCGCCCTCGTATACCCGATATACCGCTCCGCGTGTACTCCACGCTACCCGTCAACTCCCCTGCACAGTTCACTAATTGGTGAGCCCCGGTGACGTTGTGTCGACCGGGATTAGCCAAGGAAGGGGATCGCGATGCAGGACCAGACGCGTCCGTGGGAGTCCGTGTTCGCAGGCCCGGAGATCACCGCCGTACCGAGCGATGAGGCCCGCTTCGACGAGAAGGCCGCGGACACCTCGGACCAGGGCCGGTTCGAGGACTGACGACTGATCGCACAGCGCGACCGGGGCCCGCGCATGGCCAAGAGCCGCGCGGGCCCCGCCGCTCTGTATCCGACTACACGAGGAGTTCGGGCATGCTGATGTGCTCGGTCGACCTGCGCACCGTCCAAGGGCCGTGGCAGTGGAGCGGTGAGGAGAGGGGCTGGACCCGGGGGGAGGACCGAGTCCTGCCGCTGTCCCATCCAGCCCTGGAAGCGAGGTCGGTCACCGACGGTGCCAGAACGCTGATGGTGGTGCGCGAACGGGCCGCAGGCCGGGCCTCCCTGCTGCGGTCGATCGCCCCGGCCCCGGTGGACGAGTCAGTGTATGAGCGCGCTGTCCATGAGTGCCGCACCTGGCCTGTGCAGGGCATCTGGATTGAGGCAGGCCCGCAGGGCCTGCGACTTCAAACGGGGCTAGGGGGGGTGTGCCCGCTCTATCTCGCCCATGCGAAGGGGACATTGACCGGTTCGTGGCAGCTGATGGACCTGCGCGAACGCCTATCTCCTGGCACGCTCAATGAGCTGGAGGTGATGCGGCTGCTGGTCGGCCGGCCCCGCTACGGGCACGACACGCTGTTCACCACCATTCAGCGGCTCTCCGAGCACTCCACTGCGTACGCCGATGCCGAGGGCCTGCGCCTGGCCTACCCTTCCGCCGCCGCGCATGCCCTGCCCTCCGAGCTGGCCGAGAACGCTGACGCTGCGGCGCTGGTGGATGCCTTCGAGTCGGTCGTCGACCACGTCCTAGCTCGCCGCCCCCTCACCCCTGGCCGGACTGCAGCGCAGTTGTCGGGCGGGGTGGACTCCACCAACCTCGCCATCTCCCTCGCCCTGAACCACCCCCAACTGATCACGCCCTGCGCCATGCTGATCGGTGGCGAAGCCGGAGAGCAGCAGGTCGCCCGGCGCCGCACGGTGATCGAGCACTTCGACTTCGCCGACGACATCACCGTGCCCGCCTCGGCACATCCACCGCTGTCGCCGGGCGGTCTGCGCCGATCGCACCCCGAGGCGATCAGCCCGCTGGACGAGCCGCACCTGGAGGCCGCCGACGCGCTCGCCCAGGCCCTGCGCACCCGCGACAACACCACGGTCGTATCCGGGTTCGGTGGCGATGAAGTCGCCCGCATCCGCTACCACGAAGGCGGGGAGAGGCCGGCGCCGTCCGCGCCGGACTGGTGCGGCGAACGCGTCCGCGATCTGCTCGGCGAGGTCAACACCGGCATTGCGCCGCCCACCGTGGCGCCGGAGACGGCTCTGGTCGCCCTGGAGGTCGCCACCCCGCTGCTCGCCCGCCGCGGCTTATGGACCATCGCCCCGTTCACTGATGCCGATCTGGTCCGCTTTGGCCAGCGCCTCCCGATCGAGTGGAAGAAGGACAAGCTCCTCCTGCATCAGCGCCTCGCCGCGCGGGGCCTGCCCGAAACCGTGGTGAACCCTGCCCTGCGGGAGAACTTCGGCCACTTGATGAACCGTGCCGCGCACGAGTACGCCACCGGTCTGCTGCGCGGCTGGGGTAAGGACCTCCACCTCATCGACCAGGGGTATCTCGACGCCGCCGTACTCGCCGAGACGGTCGAGCGGGCTGCGCTGAGCCCGCACGAGGCGGCGCGGTACCGCACGGGACTGTTCCTGATCACCGCCGTCGAACTGGCTCTCCGGGCCCTGTAGACGCCCTGTCCATCACACGGGCGACTTCGACTCAAAGGGCCTCAGGGCCCACGGCGGACGCACCAGGATGGGGCGGGTGACGCAGTCCTCACCCGCCCCGAAATCCTCCGGCTCCCCGCAGCAAGTCGGCTACCAGAGCGACCCGCGCTTCGAGGACATCGCGAACGCCTCCTGGTGGGCCATGGCCGCCCGCCTCCCCCGCACGATCGCCGCTGCCACACGCCTCGGCTGGGCTGCCGACCGCCCCGCCATGCTCTGGCTCGCGCTGTGCCAGCTGGTTGTCGCCATCGCCTCAGCCGTCGCGCTCGCCGCACTGCCCGGTGCGATGAACCACCTCTTCACCGGCGGACCGGTCGCCGACCGGGTGAGTGCTGCCACCGGCTCGCTGATCGTGGTCGCCGTCGCCACCGCGGTGCGGGCCGGGGCCGACGCGCTCGCCATCTACGCCTCCGCCCGCCTGGCCCCGGAAGTCGCCACCGAAGCTGATCTGCAGATCCTGGCCGCCACACCGCAGGTGGAGCTGGAGGCGTACGACCGGCCCGGCTTCACCGACCGCCTCCAGGCCGCTGGGAAGGGCGCCGAGGCAACCGAGACCCTTATCGGCGACGCCCAGGCCCTGATGTCCGCCCTCGCCCAACTCATCGCCGCGGCCTCCGTACTGACGATCCTGCACCCGCTGCTGCTGCCGCTGCTCGTCCTGGCCGTCGTGCCCAAGGGCGCGGCCGCCATCACCACCGCCCGGATCCAGCACCGCGCCGACTACCAGAACATCTCCGACAACCACCTGCGCTACCTGGTGCGCTACTACTCCACCAACCAGCGCACCGCCGCCGAGGTCCGGGCCACCACCATGGCCGGATTCCTGACCACCTGGTACCGGCAGATCACCGACCGGATCAAAGCCACCCACCGCCGCGCGGCCCCCCGCGTCCTGCGCGTCACGCTGCTCGGCTCCGCCGTCAGCGGGCTGATGCTCGGGGCGACCTGGGTCGCGCTCGGGTGGCTGGCCGCCACCGGACGGATGGACCTGGCCATTGCCGCGACCGCGGTCATCGCGGTGCGCACCTCCACCGGCGCCCTGACTTCCCTGGTCATGGCCGCAGCACGGCTCTTTCGTACCTCGCTGTACCTCGAGGACTGGCAGTCTTTCCTGCGCAGCGCCACGGCCCTACGTGCCGAGCGGGGGACCGCGCAGGTCCCGGCCGGCGCGCCCGCGGAGGTCCGCGCGGAGAACGTCTCCTATACCTACCCCGGCGCCGATGTCCCGGCCGTCGACGGTGTCAGTCTCACTCTGCGCCGTGGCGAGCTGATCGCGCTGGTCGGAGAGAACGGATCGGGCAAGACCACCCTGTCCGCCCTGCTCACCGGACTGCGTGTCTCGAACACCGGCGGCCGGGTGACGTGGGACGGCGTGGACCTGGCCGAAGCCGATCCGCACAGCCTCTGGCCGCGCGTGGGACTCGTCCCGCAGGACTACACCCGCTGGCCCATGAACCTGCGCGACAACATCCACCTGGGCCAACCCCGCACCAAGGACGACGCCCTGCTCCTGGATGCGGCCCGGGCGGCCGGCGCGGACAGCGTCCTCGCGAAAGTCCCCTACGGCCTCGACACCCTCGTCGCGAGCTCCAATTGGGGCGGCACCGACCTGTCAGGCGGGCAATGGCAGCGCATCGCGGTCGCCAGGGCCTTTTACCGGGACGCGGCCATGCTGATGTTGGACGAGCCGACGTCCGCGATGGACGCCCGAGCCGAGCACCTGGTGATCAGCCGGTTCAAGGGACTTGCCCAGGGCCGGGCAGCGGTCTTCGTGACACACAACCTTGAAAATGCCCGGATCGCGGACCGGATCATCGTCCTTGACGAGGGCCGGGTTCGCGAAGAGGGCACATGGCAGGAACTCATGGATCTTGGCGGCCTTCTCGCCGAGCTCTACAAACTGGCTCAGGACCGCTGAGTCTCGCGTGCCGCCAGGATTCGCGACCTTCCGACCGGCCCTGTTGGGTCATTCCGGACGGTCGTTATCGCTCGTGCGGATGGACGCCGTCGGACGGCGCTCGCGGATCCGTGGGCCTTGATGTACTGGCGTCCTGGAGCCGGTCAGTAGGTGTTTTTCAACCTCGGTGCCGCAGGTCAGAGATGCTGTGTTGTTCGTGGGACAGGAGTCGCCGTTCCGCGACGGCGTTTCAGAAATGGACACAGCGAACGCCGTTACATACGGAGATGGGCCGGTACGCGGAGTGCCGGTAAGAACGCTGTCACCAGCTGCGAACGGCAGTGATCTCGCGACGGCGTCGTCGCCGGAGTGGGCCGACCTCCTCACGCCCGCCGACCGGCGCGGCCTGGACATCGCTGTTCTGGTCACACGTGCGTCCGTACGGCGAGGTGAACCTCGGCATGGGTGCCCGGCTGGACCTCACGCAGTGCCGGTGGTGCTCGCCGGGGAACGCGTCCCGGCGGGCGCTGGCGGGGTGAGGATCACGTCCGTCAGGCCGGGGAAGCGCTGGTCGAGGTCGTCTTTGCGCAGGACGATCTGGCGTTGCCGGCCCTGGGGCAGGTTGAGGATGACGCCCGCCTGGCGGAGGGTCTTGAGGTGGTGGGAGAGGGTTGATTTGGGGATGGGGCGGCCGTCGTCCGGCTGGCAGTGGGCCACGTCCAGGGGCCCGGTGGCCAGGCGGCGGACCAGGTCGAGGCGGGCGGGGTCGCTGAGGGCGAAGAGGACGGCCGTCAGCTCCAGGTCCTCGGTGGCGGGGTGGTCGAAGACACGTGGGGTCGAGCTGCTCATGGTTCGATAATAGTTGAACAGTCGGGTCCGGGTGTCCTACGCTCCAATGGTTCGACATTTTTGGAACCATCTGGAACAAGGACCCCTCATGCCCGCCACCATTCCCAGCCCGTCCCCCGCTACCTCTGCCGCCTCCGGTCCGGGCTCCCACCAGCCGCCCCCGCCACGCGCGGCGCGGCGGATGCCGGCCACCGCGGGCTTCTGGCTGCTGGCCGCCACGCTGATCTCCCTCATGGCCGCATCCAGCGCCCCCACCCCCTTCTACGCCGTCTTCCAGCAGCGCTGGGGCTTCTCCGCCGCCGTCGTGACCCTGGTCTTCGCCGTCTACGCGCTGGCACTCCTGCTTGCCCTGCTCACCGTCGGCGCCCTGTCCGACCACGTCGGACGCCGCCCTGTCCTGCTCGCCGCCCTGGCACTGCAGACCGTCGCGATGATCCTGTTCCTCGCCGCCGACGGCCCCGGACTGCTCCTAGCCGCCCGCGCCGTACAGGGCCTGGCGACCGGCGCGGCCACCGGCGCCATCAGTGCCGGCCTCGCCGACCTCCAGCCGGCCGGCTCCCGCCGCCTGGGCGCCACCCTGAACAGCGTCAGTCCGCCCGCCGGTATCGCCGCCGGCGGCATTCTCGGCGGCGTCGTCCTGCAGTTCCTCCCCGTCCCCGACACCACCCTGTTCACCGCCTTCACCGCCCTGTTCGCCCTGCTCACCCTCGCCACCGTCCGGCTGCCGGAGACCTCCCCGCGCCGACCCGGCGCCCTGGCCTCCCTGCCGCCCCGTGTGGCCGTCCCTGCCGAGGCCCGCTCCGCGTTTCTGCGCGCCGCGCCGACCACCGGTGTCATCTGGACCCTTCTGGGCCTGCACCTCTCCCTCGGCCCCTCCCTGGCCAAGCAGATCCTCCACATCGACAACGCCCTGGCCGGCGGGGTGGCGGTGGCCGCCCTGACCGGAACCGGCGCCCTCGTCGGCATCCTGGCCCGCCCCCTGGCCCCCCGCACCCTGTCCGTCGCCGGCACCACGATCCTGGCCGCCGGCACCGCCCTGGTAGTCGTCTCCCTCTCCAGCGCCTCACCCGCCTGGTACTTCACCGGCACAGTGATAGCCGGAGCCGGCTTCGGCATGGCGTTCTTCGGATCCTTCGGCCTCCTGGGCACCGTAGTCACCGCCCGCCGCGCCGAGCTGTACTCGTCCTTCTACATCGTCAGCTACCTGACCCTGAGCATCCCCGTCATCGCCGCCGGCCTCCTCGTCCCCATCGCCGACCTGCAGACCGTCGCCCAGTGGTACGCCGCCGCGGTCATCGTCCTGGCCCTCGCCGCAGCCGCCCTCGGAACCACCGGCCACCGCACCCACCCCGCCACACCGACCATCACGGAGAACGAGACCGCCTGACAACCGATGGGGCCGTCCCCGAACTCCGCACACGGGCCCGGACGACGGCCGCACCGTTGTCACCCCTGCTCCGCCACACCCCGCACCCTGTGCGATCGCCCCCCGAGGGTCGAGCATCGGACGTAGGCGATGCAGATGTCCGCACTCGGCGGGCCCGGGGCGATTGGTACCGACGGTGGGATATTCGGTCGCCACGCGCCTCGGGCGCGAGAGAGTCCGGGGCAATGTAGTGATCTTCAGTGATCGGGCTTCCGGCTGTCGGTTGGCAACCGGGAGCGGTCTGCTGAAGGTGTTTGGCGTGGCACCGGGCGGTCCGCGATAGGCCCTGGGGTGGGACGTCAGCCCGAGGCACCGCTGCGGCGGGCGTAGGCGCGGGCGGCGCGGACACGGTCGCCGCAGCGTGTGGAGCACCAGTGGCGCCGGCCGTGGGTGCGCAGGAGGAACCGGTCGCAGGGGGCTGATCCGCAGGAAGCGAGGATGTCGGCGTCGGGCCCGGTGAGCAGGTCGGCGGCGTCGGCGGCGAGGGTCGCCAGTGCGTGGTTGACGGCCTGGTCGGTGGGGTGTGCCTGGATGCGGCGCGGGCCCCGGGCCCCGTCCCAGGCGAGGAGGGGGGCGGTGGGCACGGCCGTGAGGGCCTCGTTCACCGCGCGCAGGGACTCCTCGGGCGGGATGGTGGCATCGACGCGGGCGGCGAATACAGCGCGTATGTGAGCGCGCATCGTGCGCATCCGCTGTGCACATACCTCGTACAGCTGTACCTGCGGGGTGGTCAGGTCGTGAGCGGCGAGCCAGTGCATGGCGGATTCCGGTGCGGCGAGCAGGTCGTAGCCCTGACCGGCGGGCAGGGTGGCGACGGTGTCGGCGAAGTCCAGACAGCGGTACCGGTCGGCACCCGGCGCCGGAGGCAGAGCGGTCGGCGTCACGTCGGCGGCCAGGGCGTCATCCATATCCCTCATGGTAGCGCTTGTGTTTTTCCGTGATACTTGCCTAGCCTGGAGTCACGGAAACCACAGGTTTTTTTCGTGAGAAAGAGAGACGTGATGTCCCAGCTCAACGCCAGCCAGGTCCCGGTCCGCACGTTCGGCGGTCCGACGGCCCTCTTCGAGTACGGCGGCCTTCGCTTCGTGACCGACCCGACCTTCGACGGCCCCGGCGACTACTCCAGGCCCGGTCGCCCGACCCTGACCAAGACCGCCCCCTCCACCGGCACCCCGGCCGACCTCGGCCGCGTCGACGTGGTCCTGCTCTCGCACGACGAGCACGCCGACAACCTCGACACCTCCGGCCGTGCCCTGCTCGCCGACCTCCCGCTGACCCTGACCACCCCCGGCGGCGGGGAGCGCCTGGGCGAGACGCTGGGGGAGCGGGCCAAGGGCCTGGCCGACTGGCAGTCCGTCGAGCTCGAGCGCCGGGACGGCGGCCCCGGCGCCATCACCGTCACCGGCGTGCCCGCCATCCACGGCCCCGGCCCGCGCGAGGAGGTCGAAGCGAGCACCGGCCAGGTCGTCGGCTTCGTCCTGACCGGCGAGGGCCTGCCCACCGTCTACGTCAGTGGCGACAACGCCTCCCTCGACGCGGTCAGGGACATCGCCGAGCGCTTCGCCCCGGTCGACACCGCCCTCCTGTTTGCCGGAGCACCCCGCTTCCCCATGGTCTTCGACGGCAACCCGATCGTCCTGGACAGCGCCCAGGCCGCCGAAGCCACCCAGATCCTCGGCGCCCGACATGTCGTGCCCGTCCACCACGACAGCTGGGCCCACTTCACCGAAGGCCGCGACGAGCTGAAGGCAGCCTTCGCCGCCGCGAACCTGACCGACCGCCTGGACCAGGACTGGGTGCAGCACGCCTGAGAGCCTGTCTTTGAACCCCCGTCATTCGCGCGGAGCGCGGGCGCCGCGCGTCAGCTCAGCCGCCGCCCGCGCGGGGCTTCTTCGTCCAGGCGTCGGTGCGGGACCCGCTGCGGGTCAGACGCCGGGTCATGAGCGTGATGAACGCCCAGTTCAGGTGTGCTTCGGCATGCTGGGGAAGCCGCTCGTAGTCGCGGCAGTTGCGGCGGGCGTTCATGATCCAGCCGAGTGAGCGCTCGACTTTCCAGCGTCGGGGCAGCACGACAAAGCCGCGGGTTCCCCTGGGCCGCAGCACGGGCTGGAGCGACAACCACAGGTGGTCTGCGGTCCAGGCGGGCAGCAGGTCACGGGCGTAGGCGGAGTCTGCCCAGACCTGGGTGATCTGCGGGTGGGTGAGCCGCAGGCGCCAGAGGAGGTCCCGGGCGATGATCTCGTCGCGGACATCGCCCGCCGTCACCGTGATCATCACGGGCAGGCCCAGGGTGTCCACCACGAGGTGTCTCTTGCGCCCGTTGATCTTTTTTCCCGCGTCGTAGCCGCGGCTGTCCCGGCCGACAGTGGAGGCCGCCTTCACCGACTGGGAGTCGACGATCAGTGTCACCGGGAACGGGCAGCGGCCCTTGCCCGTGCGGATGTGCCGTCGCAGCTGGTCCCGGATGAAGGTGATGACCCCGGCCCGGTTCCATCGCGCAAAAAATCCGTAGACGGTCTGCCACGGAGGGAAATCCGCAGGCAGGGACCTCCATTTCGCTCCGTTGTCGACCAGGTAGCGGATGGCGTCGACGACCTGCCGGCGGGGCCACTTCTCGGGGTGCCCGCCGGTCTTGGTCTGGCATGCCTCGATGGGCAACAAGGGTTCGAGCAAGGCCCATTCGGCGATCGTGGTGTCGGAGGGATAGCGGCGGGGCCGGTGGCGGGCAGCGGTCGGCATGGCAGGACTCGTGTCAGGAGCGGGACTGCTTGGAGAGCTGGGCGAGGGTGGAGCGGACACCGGTGAGCTGGTCGGTGACCAGCTGGGCCCAATCGTCATCGGGGTAACGGGCCAGGTGGGGGTCGAGCGTCCCCGTGATCATCCGGGCCAGCCGTCCCAGGATCTGGGCCAGTTGCTTCTTCTCGTACTCGATCCAGTCCGCGGGGTCGTCGGAGAACATGTAGCCGTCCTTGCGCCGCCAGATGATCGGGGTCAGGTGCTCAGCCGCACCGACGTCCCGCAGGTGCCGAACCCCCCGGGCGACCTGGGAGCGGGTGATGCGCGTGGCGGACATGAGCTGGTAGGTGTGCAGGCCCGCGGGTCTGGCCTCCATCAAAGCGACGCGGACCAGGTCGCCGTAGTGCTCGGACAGCGGCCGCGCCGCCGGGCGCCGCCCCATGGCCTACTCGCCCTTCAACAGCTGGGTCAGCTGCTCGTCCAGGGTGAACTCGCCGTGATCGAGCGCCCCCTCCAGCCAGTCCGCCGCGGCACGGACCCGTGCCAGCTGACGCCGGACGGTGTCGCGCTCGTCGTCGGTGAACTGCTGACCGCGCATCTTCGGAACCAGCCGCCCCAGCGTGGCCACGAAGCCGTGGCAAGAACCGACGAGATCGACGTACTCCAGGGTGTGCTCGATCTTGCGGACGGCCGGGACCCGCTCGCGGGTCTTCTCGCGGCTCTCGGCGGTGTTGTCGAACTGAGCACGGTTCACCAGCATCCGCGTGGTGTCATCCCGCATCGTCGAGCGGGCCACCGTCGGCCGGCGCAGCAGGTCGCGGGTGACTTCCTGGGCGGTTTCCTCATCGCGGGTCAGCTCGGTGACCACCCGCATCTTCTCGGCCGGGGTGACGTGCTCGGTCACCTTGGGCCGCTTCAGCAGGTCGGTGGCGACCTGGGCGGCGACCTCGTCATCGCGGGTCAGGTCGGCGACGGCCGCGACCTTCTCATCCAGCGTGACCGGGCGGTCGACCCGCTGGCCGACCACGCGCTTGGCGCCGTCGGGTGTCCACTGCCTGGCTCCGGTGCGCGGGTTGAACGGCGCGTCCTCGATCGCCGCCCACCGCTCGTCCTCGTTGGCGACCGAGGCCAGGATGCGGTGGACGGTGAAGGAGACCCCCTCCTTGCGTTTGTCCTTGGGCCACCGGTTGGCGGTGTAGCGCCAGTCCTCCACTGTGTTCCGCTCGACACCGACGTCGTCCGCGAAGATCTGCAAAGACTCCGCGACGGTGAACAGGTCCTCCGTGCCGTTGGGCATCGACCCGCCCACCGGGCGCATCGGCTCGATCTCCAAGGCCATGTCTCCCAGGGTGAACTGGGCGCGGGTGACCTGTGCGATTAGGTCCTTGGCCTGCGCGACGAGCTGTTCGTAACGCTGCCGGGTGACGTTCCCGACCCGGTCCTTCACCTCGGCCATCACGACCACCGCCCTTACCGGAGCCCGGCCCGGCCACCAGGATGCGACCGGTCGAAAGGGGCACCGGCCCCGGTCACCGCCCACCCTCGCGCGAGCCCACCTGGCGCAGACAGAGCGCGAGCCGGGAGCACTGGAAGCACCCGCCCGGGGGGCTCAACACCCGTGCAAAACAAAGGGTGTTGAAGATGCGGGCGAGGCGTTCGCCTACGGTGTTTCCGCAACACCAAAACGCCACGCCCGCCGCTGCTGGCAGGCCCGCACCCGGCACCGGTCCGAGCAGTACACCGCCGATCTCGCCCGCTCCACCCCAACCGTCCACGACCGCCCGCACACCGGACACACCGCCTGCTCGCCCCGCTGGATCGCAGCCACCCGCACCCGGGTCCGGCGCATCCTCCGCCACTGCCGCGACCTGCACCGACTTGAGCAGAACGCTGCGGCCGCCGCCATCGCCACCGGCAACGGATCACCACACTCCCGGCAATACCGCCGAGCCGTCCCGCCAACCCCCACACCACAGATCATCCAACCGTCTCTGCCTCACGGCCAGAGTTCAAAGACACCTACTCAGTGGAGGAGCGGTCCGTTGGCCGGGCGCGACAGGGGCGAGGGGCGGGCATGACGGACTGGGACGAATTCGAGTGGCTGGTGTGGCGGCTGGAAGTCAAGGACCCGCAGCGGCTGGCAGGCGAGGATCCAGGCCTGGACGAGCGCACCCAGGGTCCAATGCAAGAGCTGGCAGCATCGTCGGGCTGCGTGTACGAACTCTGCGTCGACCACGACTCCTACCCCGATGGAACGCCGTACTACGCCTGGTGGGTTCGCCTGCCCGCGGCCGAGCATGCCCGGACGGGCCAGGGCGGCCTTCCTCTGGCCCTGGGCCCGCTGCGCCAGTACCTGGTCGGGCAACT
Organism: Streptomyces sp. NPDC054872; assembly: GCF_053610705.1. NCBI lineage: Bacteria > Bacillati > Actinomycetota > Actinomycetes > Kitasatosporales > Streptomycetaceae > Streptomyces > Streptomyces sp. NPDC054872. Next base: position 200,898 of record NZ_JBSGYY010000013.1, read on the forward strand.
GCCCGGCGGTCTGCAGTGGGAGATCACGCCGGATCGCGAACTCACGTATGACCACGCCGGGAGTGCCGCGATGCGGGTCGCCTACGACGATCTGATCGCTCCGTTCGAGCACGCTCTGATACCGCTGCGCGCGGACGGGGCCGATGAACTCGATCCCCGGGCGAAGGTCTGGAAGTGGGAAGAGAACCTGCTGGTTGGCACTTTCGATCTGTGGCTGTGCGACGACCCGGACCGTCCGAACACCTGGATCGTCGTGAGCGTCGGCCTGTGGACCGAGCCGCAGCTCTTCGAAGAAGAGCCCGCCGCCGGCCTTGGCCACTTCGGCTTCACCCCGCACCACCCTCTGCTCTTCCTGCCCCGGCCGCCTGGTCCCGCGACCTTCACCGCCCGCGGGCAGTCCGGATCGTTCCCAGACAGGAGCACTTCCAGGGACAAGGCCCCGGACGCCATCGGGACGGCTCACCAGTGGACGGCCAACGACCCCGCTGTCCTGGCCGACCGGGTCGCCAGTGACCTGAAACTGTTGTGGCCGCACCTCACTGGCACGGAAGGGAGCTGACGATGGCCTCCTATGCGAAGGACCCGCGCTGCACTGCCATGGCAGCAGCCCTCGTGCCGTTGCTGCGCCGCAACTGCCCCGAGGGCGCGGGCGGATTCGGCGGTTCGTACCAGGTGAACCTGGATGACGAGGAGGCTGTTGGTCTGGGCGGGGTGGAGCTGATCCGGGCCGCGATGCGCAAGGCTGCGAGGGAGCTCGGCTGGAAGGTCACCACGATCGGGATGATCGGCACCCGCTTCGGCACCATGGTTGTCGTCCAGGATGTGCGCGAGGTGCCCGAGGAGTACCGGGGCGTCATCCACGACGCGGTCAACGAGCACATCGAGGCCGCGCTGCACAAAGTGTGGGGTGAGCAGGGCCCGGCCCCTGTCCAGCGCGGCTCGGTGGCGTTGATGACGCAGGAGTTTCGCGCCGCCGTTGCCGCGGACAGTGCCTAACGCTGTACCGGAGCCTGGGCGGCCTGGGCGAAGTGCAGAACGACGGCCTTGGCTCCGGCGGCGACTTCATCGATCAAAGCGTCGCTGCGCGGGGCGGACGCGTGGCGCGTAGCCCAGATCATGGCGAACTTGATGATCTGGTCGATGTCGCTCGGACGCAGCAGGATCGCGTCGCCGGTATGCAGCGGCTCGGGCGGGCGGTGCTGCCACAGCCGGTAGAAGCGTCCCTGTTCGTCGTTGAAGCCCAAGTGCCGGTCGCCGTGCGGGTTGATCAAGTGGGTCGTGAAGGGCAGATCGCTCGGGCCCGGCTGCCAAGGCTGTTCCGGCTGCCAAGGCTGTTCCGGCTGGCTCAACGCGTCCTCCATCAGCAGGGGTGCCACAACGTTCCGAGTGTGTCAGCGACACCCGGGGGCGGGCAGGGCTTCCGGCACTTCGCCCGCCCCTCCCAGACCGGCACCCCTGCCGGGACCGCGTCCGCGCGCGGGCCGTGCCGTATCGCGCTTGTACAGTCAAAGGCGCGCTTCATCGGCACAGCGACAGGGGGAGGTCTAGTGGGGTCACAACCCTACGCGGCAGGGGAATTTGGCGACATGATCGACAGCATGCTGGGCGAGCTGCTCGTGAGTGTCCTGTTCGTGGGGGGAATCGTCATCGCGTTGATGTTCGTGGTCTCCCGCGGCCGACCAGGTCCCGCCGCGCCACCTGTCCGGACGTCGCCGCTCGCCGAGCTGGAGAAGCTGCCACGGGCACCTGCTCCCGCTCCTGCACGGTTGGGGCCCACGCTGGATTCCCTGCTGGCCGAGGGGCGGGTTGCCGCGGCGCTGTGGCTGAGGGTGCGGCGCAAGGTGCGCTCGGCCCGGGGCCGCTGCGACTGGATCGTCTACAGCGAGAGCAACGGGCTGCTGCGCCGGGAACAGACCCAGCAGCACGCAGTGAGATGGACCCGACAACACATGGCCACAAACCGGGACAGCGGTCCACTGCTGATCACCAACGTCGAAGAGGTCAACCCGGAACTCCTCGGGCAGCAGCCCCTGTTCCCGCTCCCTGGCATGCCTGACGTGCTCGTTCCCCGGTAAGTCGAGCGCCTGGCGGCTCGCGAAGCCACGAGTAGGTGCGACGTGCGGCCCGTTTGGGCACGTGATGCACTGAAGGCATGGCCGGAAACGGCGGGCAGCGGCGGGGGCCGGTGCAGCGTGCGCGGCGGCGCTGGGCTGGCATGGGCTGGCTGGGGCGGATTCTCACCGCTGTGGTCGCCTTGGCAGTCGGGCTACTGGCGCTGGGCGCCATTCTGTCCTCCTGCGGACGCGGGGCGGAGGAGCCGCAGGCGCCGGTTACGACCAGTGTTTCCCCCACTCCTCGACCTTCGACGTCGAGCCCGACGCCGTCATCCAGCGAGAAGGCCACCCCGCCACCGCGTCCGGCAGAGACGGTCACAGAGACGCAGACTGAGGCGCCGGAGCCCACACAGCGACCTGAGTCGTCAGCAGCTCAGAACGTCTACTACGAGAACTGCGATGAGGCACGGGCTGCTGGTGCGGCTCCGCTGCTCCAGGGTGAGCCGGGCTACCGCCCCGAGCTCGACAGGGATGGCGACGGCATCGCCTGCGACCCCTACATCCCCTGACGCGGCAGTGGCGTCGCCTGTGATGCCCCTGGAGCTCGGGTTCAGGGCTGATCCGGGGGTCTCTCGCCAGCGTCCCGCTGACGTTCCGGTGCCTGGTTGCCAGGCCTATAGGTCGAGGACCGCGCGCAGTGCCTGGTCGACGCGTGCCATCGTCTCCGCGGCTACCGTGCCGACGTGCTGCGCGCCCTCGAAGCGGGTCGTGCGCAGCTGCTGCAGATTGACCGCCACCGCGGTGCACGGCAGCGGGTCACCGATCACGACGGACATGGCAGTGTCGGGGAAGCGGCCGGAGGGGTGCAGCACGATCGCGAGCACCGCGCCGAATGTGGCCTCCAGACCGTCGAGGGACACGAGGAGGACGTTGCGGCCGTCTGTGAGCGTCCAGATGTCACCGCGCCTCACAGGGTGTCGCCCTCGCCAGCCAGGTCGTCACCGAGACCGAGGGCGGCGAGCTGCTGCGCGGCGTCGAGGACGGACTGACGGCGCGCAGCGCGCACGATGTAGGCGTTCAGTGACATTCCGGCTGCCTCGGCGCTCGCGCGGATCGAGGGATCCAGATCATCGGGGATACGCAAGGTCATAACTGTCATGCCACCAGACTAGCCACCGTAATGCGGTGGCGTACATCGGTAGTAGTTAGCCCGGCGGCGGAGCGGCAGCACGGTCATGGGGTTTCCCGCTCGCAATGCGCCGCCAGAAGGCGGCCAGGTCAGCTCGAGAGCGGTGGCGGAGCAGATGCACGGCCCCGGCCACCGCCAGGAGCGCAACAGCCAGAGCGGCGCACAAGTAAAAGGGATCGAGATGACCAGCCGCTGGACCTCGCCCATGGGCAGAGGCTGAGCAGCTCTCAGCGTGACCGGTCCCCGCTTCCGATCAACCCCGGGTTCCTTCTACCCTCAGACCAGGTGAAGTGGGCTCTGCCCCGCACCGCCGGCTCCCGGACCCTGAGCCGTGCCCGCCGAGGCCGGCTGGAGCCGCATCGCCGACAACACGGCTCCAGCCTCCGCTCTCCAGGCCTATACCGACCCGGAGGCTTCTCGGCGGCCAGGCAGCTGGGCCGCCGGGGTCGGTCTCGGCGAGCAGGCGCTGCTGGAGTCGGCACTCGTGCTCCCACCGGCCGGCTGTCCGGCGAAGGGCCGCAGTCCCGCAGCGGCGTCTGGGGAAAGTGCCACTGGAGGAATGCTGGCTCCGGGGTCGTACATCATGTCGTCCGCCTCCGTGACGTGTCTGTGTGCGCAGCTGGGCATCACTGGAAAAAGGGGAGCCGTGCGGCCGCGGATGTGACATCGCGCCGCGTGGTTTTCTGTCCTTCCGTGAAACAGCGGTGCGATCTGTCACAGAACACGGCGAATTGCCCAGTCGTAGCGGGTCCAGTCGCTGAGAGGGACGGTCTCAACGCTCTTGCCTGGCCTGGGGGCGTGGACCATCCTCCCGCCTCCGATGGCGAGCCCTACGTGGCCCCAGTTGCCGTCGTTGTTGATGACGATGATGTCGCCAGCCCTCACGTTGCTGCGAGAGACGGGGCGTTTACTTTCAAGGCCGCGCATGGCCTGTGAGGTGCGTGGGAGGGTGATGTGGGCGCCTTTGTAGAAGGCGTACATCAGCAGTCCTGAGCAGTCGAAGCCGCCCTTGGTGGGGCCGCTGGTGCTTCCGCCGCCCCAGACGTAGGGCTCGCCTTGCTGGGCGAGGGCGGCCTGGACGACGTCGCCTGCTCGGCCGCCGACCGCGCTGTTGTCGGTGGAGGGGGCGAGCTGGTCGTACTGGTGGATGAAACCGAGGACCTTGTCGGCGTACCAGCCGGCGTTGTTGTAGCGCAGGATCGACCTGCGCAGCTGGCCTTCGTCGCCGAGGTTCTTCTTGCCGCTCCCGCACAGGTGGGCGGCGGTGCCCAGCGCGGCGTCGAAGGCGTTGTGCGGGTTCTTGTCGCCGTCGTTGTTGCCGTCTTGGCCGGAGGCGCCTTTCCAGGTGGAGGGCAGGAACTGCATGGGCCCCACCGCACGGTCATAGCTGGTGTCGCCGTCCCAGGCGCCGCCGTCGGTGTCGGTGAATGCGGTGGTGTTGCCGCCGGCTCCGCTGCCATCGAGGCGGACGCCGATGATGCGGGGCGTGATCGATCCGCTCGCGGCGACCTTGCGGCCGCCGGCGTGGTTGGACTCGACTTTCCCGATTCCGGCGATGACCGACCATCGAACCCCGGAGCACTTGGGGCGCACGCTGCGGATGCGTTCGGCGGCGGAGCTGTAGGCGGCGAGCATCACCGGGTCCACGCCTGCCACCTTCGCGGGCACCCCCTGCCCTCCTGCCGGGGCGCCGCCGCCTGCCTCGTCTTCGTGTTCAGCGGCGCCGCCGGCGACCGCGGCGACGAACAGAATGCACAGACCGAGGACGGAGGCCATCAGGGCCAACGGCAGCCCACAGCCCCAGGCTGCCGCCTTCTTGGCGCCGGTCACGGATTCCTCCGGCGCCGGGGCGGCGCGGGCGGCAACACCGGGCGAGGCCGCGGGGCCCCTTGCCGGGCGCGGTGCAGGCGCCGTTGCAGCGCGGCCTGGGCCGGGCTGGCCGGGGGCTGGGGGACGCGCGGGGGAACGGGACGGCGTGGTGCGGCAGGCTGCGCAGCCGGGGCGGCTGCTGGAGTGGGCCGGGCAGGGCGGGCGGCCACCGGAGCCGGGCGCGGCGGACGTGCCGGGCGGGCGGGAGCGGGTGGCCGGCGCCTGCCGGGTCCGCCAGCGGCGGGAGCCGGGGAGCCGGGTGGGGCGGGGGTGTAGCGGCCGAGCGGGCGCCGTCCGGTGGCGATGCGTCCGGCGGAGCGCAGGTTGTGCCAGTACTCCTTGCCGAAGTTCTGTACGGGCGGGGTGTATTGCTGGTGGACCTGGGCCAGGCGCTGGCCGAGCTGCTGGACTCCGCCGGTGACCTGTCCGGGGATTGCGGCCGCGGCCGCACTGGTGCGGCGTGCGGCACGTGGCCCGTAGACCGGCAGGCCCAGCGTGGACTTCAGCCCGAGCTTGGTCACCGCGAGGCCGCCCTTTGCGGCCGCTTTGGTGGTGTGGGCTGCTGCTTTCGCGGTGCCGCCGATCATGCGTCCCGAGCCGCGGGCGAGGCGGGCGGCCAGCGCGGTGGAGCCGCGTGCGTGGCCGAAGGAGGCGCCGGCCGCGCCGCCGCTGGCGGCCAGCGCGCCGAGCATCATCCCGCCGACCAGCAGCTTGCGGCCGATGCTGCGCCGCGGGGCCTGCTGACCGAGTTCTGAGGGCTCGCTGCCGCCGAAGACACTGCGGTTCAGGCGCGATCGGGCGCGCAGGGCCGCGCTCTCAGTCGCCCTGGCCAGGCGCTTGCGGTAGACGAACGCGCTGACGCACACCAGGTCGATGACGATGAACCGGATGGTGACGCCGCCCGGCAGGTCCTTCTCGGGCGCGTTGATGATGGCGGTGATGATGACGATCAGCACGCTCAGGGCGAGGACCGTGACGACCATCAGGGCCAGTGAGCGGGCGATCGATGTGGCTCTGGACCACAGCCACGAGCGCCCCGGGCCGGGCAGGACTCCGATGACGAGCGCGACCTTGGCGATCATCGCCTCTTTGGCGATGCAGAACTGGGCGTAGAGGAAGCTGCCGTCGACGACGGTGATGAACAGGCAGGTGAGAAAGGCGGCGAGGAGCATGAAGAAGGCGCCGCCCACCTTGTCCATCGACGCCTTCTTCAGCGAGGCGGTGGCGTCGCCCTTGACGCAGGCCTTCTCGAACTTCGCGACCGGCCCCTTGGCCTGCACCTTCTCCTTGATGACCTTGTCGGGCACCTCCGTGGTGCCCTCCACGATGCTGCCGATGGCGCCGCCGACCCACGGGATCTTCTCCCGCATCTTGTCCTCGGGCAGGTCGAGGAGTTCGTCCACGTACTGGTCCACGACGGCCTGCTCGATGCGCGACTCCTGGAACTTCTTGCCGCAGGCGCCTTCGAACGTCTGGCCATAGGACAGGAGCATCGCGGGGCGCACGACGAACGCGTCGGCGAGCGCGTCGGTGATGGGCCGCGACAGCTGGTGGGACTCGTCGGTCTCCCACCCGTTGCCGTTCTTGCCGGAGTTGTTGAGGGTGGTGGCCTTGTCGTTCGTCTTGAGATCCTGGTTGTCCAGGACCAGGGCGGCGACCTCGACGGCCAGGACTCGGGTGGTGGCCACGGCGCCGTCCTGCTCGGACAGCAGCATCTGCGGCGGGGCGGCCAGGGTGGTCACGGCGAGCGCGGAGATCACCAGGGCGGCGGCTGCTTCGCCCCAGCCGCGGGCCCGCTGACCGAACATCAGGTGCCATCCGGCGACGAGCCCGGCGTAGGTCAGGCACAGGCCGGGCAGTCCGATCTGCACGACGACGTTGGAGTACAGCGCATCGGAGACGATCAGCGCCGGTTTCAGCAGCAGACCGGCGAGCTTGAAGCTGAGCGACCAGGCGATGAGGAAGCACGCGAAGCTGACGAGCCACTTCGTGCCGAGGAAGAGAATCTCGACCAGGAAGGCTTCGATCTTGAGGTCCCAGTCTTTCCAGCTGCCGGTGTCGGAGTAGATCCGGTAGGCAGAGACCGGGTTGCCGTACTGATCGGTGACCTCGAACGCGGACAGCACGCCGCCGTTACGACGGTCGGCCTTGTACTGGGCGATCCGCTTGTTCCAGTCGGCGAGAAAGGTCGCCCGCTTCCGCGCCTTCTCCTCCGCCTTGTCTTCCTCGGCCTTCTCCTCCTGCGCGTCCTCATCCCCGTCCGGGGCGTAGGGGACCGCAGGCTCCTCGCGGCGCTCCTCGGGCGGCAGCAGGCCGGGGGCTGTTGGCTCCAGGCCCGGCTCGTACTGGGACGGCGAGGGGGCGGGCGGCGGCTCGGGAGCTGCTCCCGCGCTGCCGGCCAGCAGCAGCGACAGGAGCGTGGCGAGCAGCAACAGCCCCGCCCCCGCCGCGAAGGCACGCCGCGGGCTGGACCACTTCCTGGTCCCCGATCCCACACGCTGCCCCAGGGCGCGTGCTCGGGTGCCGACGACGTCAATGGCGTTCATACGGCGGCCAGGGGCTGGGAGTGGATGGCCGTCGCGGCCGCCGTGTCGGCGGGGATGAGGATCTGCATGCCACCAACGCGCCCGTTGAGATCGCGGTGTAGGCACTCGCCCGCCCGCGCGGCCTTCTCCTGGTCGTCGACGTTGATGGGGGACAGGCCCGTGGTGACCACGGTCAGCAGGTCCTCGTCGTGCGGGTCGCAGCCCAAGAAGCGAAGGCCACGGCGGGCGAGCTCGCGGTCGGTGTGCCTAAAGAGGAACTTGCGGGGGATCAGCCCGAGGATGACCTGGCCGATCTCACTGTCCTGGGGCCCGATGTCGTTAGGGTCGTGACTGCCCACCAGCGCCGCCGAGTTGTGCTTGCGGCCATCGCGGACGACTTCCAGCAGCAGCTCGCAGCCCTCGGGGGAGGAGGTGAGCCACCAGCACTCATCCCACACGACCGCCGTGAACTCCTCGTCGCGCTGGAAGGCGATCTTCCGGCAGAGCGCGGCGATCAGATACATCGCGGCGCGGCCGAAGGTCTTCTCGAACTCGAGGCGGTCCAGGCGCGAGCCTTCCAGTTCGCGCTTCTTGGGGAGCGTGAGGGAGGCGACGGAGAACACCACGGAGTCGGCCTCGGAGGTGCGGACGACGGGCAGCGTCTCGTCGAACAGGGCCCGGCCCAGGTCCTTGCGGGCCACCGCGCCCAGCCGGCGGGCCATCGTCTTGGACGCCGGGTCCTCCGCGCCGCGGGTGGCCAGTTCCTCGGCCAGGACCCGCATCGAGGCCCGCGGCGCGGCGAGCACCGAGGAGATCGCCTCCGACAGGGCGATGCCCTCATCGCTCATCGGCGACATCCCCAGCAGCAGCGTCAGGAAGGACTCGGTGAAGCGCTGCGCCTCCTGGGGGTTGTCGAAGATCCGCAACGGGTCGAGGGAGACGGAGGCGGTGTTGTCGATGGTGATGACCTGGGTCTCGCCGGGGCAGGAGCGGGCGAACTTCACCCATTCCTGCTTCGGCGTGCGGTCCACGATGACCGCGCGACCGCGGCTGCCCCGCACACCCTTACGGCGCCCGGCGGCCAGGATCGCGTACACCGCCGCCTTCAACGCGACGGACTTGCCCGCGCCGAGCTCCCCGCAGTACGCGGCCGAGGCGGAGGCGTTCTCCCGCGGCGCTCGCGCAAAGTCGATCAGCACGGGGCGCATGCCGCCGCCGGCCAGCTGCAGCCCGTACAGCGGGCCGCTGTCGTCGCCCAGGCCGCTGCCGGAGAACGGGCCGGACATCGCGAAGTCCCGGGCGAGGAGGTACTGGGCGTACTGGGTCATCACGCGGGGGGTGCGGGCGCCGGGCAGCATCCCGTACCAGAGGTTTTCCATCTCGCCGCGGGGCCGGTCAAAGACGTACTCGTTGCCGCCGAAGTGGCCGCGCAGCTCCGTGGCGCGCCGCTCGGCCTCGGCGGGGCTGTCGCCCCACACGCACAGCGTGACCATGGCCCGCACCTCGACCTCGGAGGCCGAGGAGGTCAGCCGCTCGCGGTACTCATCCATCCCGCTGGCGGCCTTGTCCACAGTCGCGGGCGGGCCTGCCGTCTCGGCCTCGTATTCGCTGTACTGGTTGGCCAGTTCACGGGCCTGGCGCCGCGACTTGGCCTCGGCGCTCGCCCCGCCCTCCACGGCCAGGCGCACCACCCAGTCCACCGGGTAGGGGAACTGGTCGACGTCGGCCAGGTACTCGCTGCCGGGGAAGATGAAGGACTCGGGCATCTGGGATAGGCCCAGCAGCGCTTGGTAGGAGGTGCCCCACTCGGTCGTCGACTCCAGCCAGCGCCGCTCGAACGACGGCGCCCGACTGGTCTTGCCGCGCCCGCTCTTCGCTGTGGAGGGCTGGCGGCTGATCCCGCCCTCGGCGAGGATCACCTGACCCAGCGCCGCAGCCGAGCGTCCCCGACCGCGGGTTGCCTGAGCTGCGGGGCCTTCGGGCAGCAGCGGCTCGATGACGCCGCGGCGCGCACTGTGCCCGTAGATCCACATGATCTCGGCCTCGCTGGCCGGGCGCATCCGCACACCGGAGGGCCAGGTCGCGGCCATATCGGCGGCCTGCACCAGGCGCTCCAGCTCCTCGCCGGCGGAGACCGGAGCGGGAAGCAGGCCCAGCTGCCAGGCCAGTTCCGCCTTCGCCGCCCGCACAGCGTCCGATACCGCCTGGCGGCGGGAGGTGGGCAGCTTCACTGCGAGCCAGTCGGTGCGCGCGGTCAGCTCCAGCTGCTCCAACTGGTCCAGCACCCGGTGGGCCAGCGCGGTGTAGCGCTCGGAGGCGGCCAGGTTCACCCCGGCCGTCATCTTCTCCACCACGGAGGCGGGGTTGACCTGCGGGCACAGCGACAGCAGCATCGACTCGCCCTCAAGCTGCTTGACCAGCGACTCCAGGCTGCCCAGGCGCGCCTTCTTCGCGCGCCGTGAGGCATTGGCGTGCGCCGAGCCCTCCACCCGCCAGATCGCCCACACGCTGCCGTGCACCGTCCAGATGACGTTGCCGGACATGTGCCGTACCGGAACCCGCATGACGCTTCCCCGTCCCTACTTCTTGTTGATCGATGCGTTGGCGTGCGCGGCCAGCCGCGCTTGGACCCCCGAGCGCACCCGCACTGGAGCAGCCGTGCCGGACACCGGTGCAGCCGATGCCGGGCCGCGGCGCGGCGCCTGCGGTCGGGAGATGTTGAGGCCGTTGGCCGGGAGCGGAGACTGCGAGCGGGCACGCCGGACAGGCGCGCGCTCCACCACCGGAACCGTGACCGGACCTGCAAGAGCGGCGGCCGGGGCGTGGGACGGGCGCAGAGTGAGGGTGCAGCCACCACGGACCGATGTCCGGCGGGTCAGGGCCTTGACCGGGCGCCCGCCCAGACGCCCCTCGGCCGGGGCACCCAGCACGCTCAGCACACTGCCGGCCACCGCCAGCGGATTGCGTCCATCGACACTGACCCGCCGCACCGCGAACGCCAACCCCAGCGGCACCCCGACGGCGATCAGGACGTTCAGCACGGACCCGAAGTGCGCCCACACCGGACGGAACAACAGCAGCAGTGCGAACGAGACGGCTGCGACAACCAGCTGTGGAATCGTGTACGGGCCACCCCACAGCCGACCGCCGCCCGGGAGCGTGCCGACCACCAGCGGATGCCGCCGCGCCTTGGTGTAGCACCGCCCGATCAGCGCGTCCTCCACCTCGGCGCTAAAGGCCGCCTCCGTCGTGCTCACAGCCGCTCCTGCACGGGCACGACCAGAACGGGGCTGGAACGGTCGAGGTCTTCGCCGGTCTTGTCGCGCAAGGTCTCCATGTTGGCGATGCCCCACCAGATGGCCCCGGCCATCACTGCCGCCACCAACGCCTTGAGCGGCGACTTGGTCTGCCCCCAGACGTAGAGAACGAACAGCGCCCCCGCGATCGGCGGAGCCACATTGACCAGAAGGCCCTTGACGTCGGTGCCGATGTCCTTGACGTCACCGAGCACCCCGGCGGCGATCACGATGTTGTGCATTACTTGTGTCCCTTCGACTGGGCGCCCAGGGCGGGCGCGGTATCGAGCGCGGAGATCTCCCAACGCCCATCACGGGCGGTGAGTGCGAGCGCGTACGTCAGCGGCCGGGTCTGTCCGGCGTGGTCGGTGGCCTCCAGGTCGACGAGCAGCTGACGCCGCGTGCCCTCGGTGGCGGCCGCACCGGGGCGGAACTCCCCGCCGAGTTCAGCGAGCTGAGTGACCTTGATTTCGCTGTACGGGGCGGGGGAGACGGCGTTGAGGTCGGTGCCGGGCGACAGGTAGCGGTCAAGCTCGCCCGTGCCGCTGAGGTAGGCGGCCAGGAAGTCACCAACGGCGTCGGTGGCGGGCTCGTCCTCGTCCGCGGGCACCGGGTGTCCGTAACCGAGCTCCGGCGCCTCGCCCGGAGTGGGGGCGGCGACCTCGGCCGGCAGCGCAGTGGCGGCATACCCGCCGCCGGAACCAGCCGACTTCACCGCGACCTGGAAGTACCGCAGCACCTCACCCGCCGTCTGCGCCGAGTCCGTGCCGGTCGAACCCTCCTTCTTGGCCGGTCCCTTGGCGCCGGTCACGCGTGCGGCCACGGTCACCGACCAATAGCCGCTGGAGGCTTCCTCCACCTGCACCGTCGCCAGCCGCTCCGCGCGCTGCAGATCAGGCTTGGCGTCCAGGACGACGTCGCGCACGCCCGGGAAGTACGGCTGCAGCGAGGCCTCGCTGCCCTCCCCGGCCCTCACATACGCGGCGACGTACAGCTCGGCGAACCCCGACGGACCCGCCGCGTCGCGCACCACCGCCGGTGCCGTAGCCCGCGGCTGGGGTGCACCCACCGCGGCCGGGGGCTGCGCCAACGCATACAGACCAAGGGCCGGTCCCGCGAGCAGCAGCGCCCAGGCCGCCCACCGCAGCAGCGCGGTCAGGTTCGCGGCCGCGCCACTGGACACGGTGGCCCACCCGGCCGCGGTCTCCGCCGCGAACTCCTCGGGCACCTGGTCCTCATACCGGTCCTCGGCCAGGGCGGGCGCCTTGCGCCAGGACGCCCTCACGCCCCCGCCCCCCGCTCGCCATCGCCCGCATACGCGCCTGCGGCGTCCAGCGCCCGCAGCGGCGTCTTGCCCCCGCGCATCTCACCGATGTACAGGTCCGCCGCGCGGGACTGCAGCTCGCTGATACGGGCCCGCAGCACGCTCTCGGGCAGCGCGCGCAGACGATCCGCCAACTCCTGGCCCTCGTCCGCGTCCTCGTCCACATACGCCCGAAGGGCCTCCACCGTCCGCTCGGCGAACGGCTCCCTCACCAACGCAGCAGCAACCAGCATCGCCCGCCGCTTGATCTCCACCAGCCGCTTCTCATCCGCCTGCAGCTCCACGCCGCCTGGCTCCTCACTCATCGCGTACCACCTCGCTCCTCCCAGCCCGCCGCGCGCAGGCAGCACGCCCGCACATGACGGGAAGGGGAGGCGGCTCGGGGTGGATGTGACAGCCGGAGCGAAGAAACTTTGAAAGACCTCGCCCCGGCTCACGCGGCGGCCGCCCACATCGGGGCTGCGGTGCGCAGTTGCACGACGGCGCGCCTGCGCTTTTGCCGGATGGCCGCCGCACTTACTCCCGCCGCGCGGGCTGCCGCTGCGTCACTGACCGCGCCTGCGGTGCGGTAGTGATCGGTAATCGCGGACACGGCATCGGTGGTGAGGACCTTTTCTGCCAGGGCCCAGACCAGGAGCTCGACCAGCTCGCCCCGTGCACCGGTGAGCTCCTCGACCGGTTCGCCCGCACTGTGCAGGCCGACCGCCTGGGCAGCGCTGGCCAACAGCACGACCTCGGCCTGCGCCACCGGGTCCGCGACGTCGCCGGCCACCGGGTCGCTCGCGCCGGGCAACTCCTCGCCACTGGGAGCGAACTCCCGCGCCAACTCACGCGAGACCACGTGCCACAGCTCCAGGCGCAGATTCCGGGCCAGCTGCCGGCGGCGCCGAACGATAGGGAAGCGCCGCACCACCTGATACAGCGACGCGATGACCAGCTGGGCCACGTCGGCGAACGCCTCGCCGTCCCGCAGGCACCGCTGCGTCATCCGCACCGCGCCGGGCAGCATCGCCTGCACCACCACCCGCGCCGCCAACTGCGCCTGCTCGCCCTCGCCGACGGCCCGCTCGAGGAGGACGGTCAGCCAGAGATCGCTGAAGTGCCGTCCCTGTTCCTGCGAGTGCTGCTGCAGATGGTCGTGGAGCTTGTCCAAGCGGTGCGGGGCGTCCTCGTCGAGGACGCCCGCCTCGATCAGCCAGCCGCGCACCTGGGCGGCGGGGGCGGTGCGGTCACACAGCCAGCGCCATTCGGCGTTCAGGCGATCGATCACGTTGGTGTCGAGGTGCGAGGTGTTCACGGCAGGCTCCTTTCGGATCAACTGCCGTGAACCATCGCCATCGCCCCTTACCTGACTGCTTGCCCAATCACGGCAAAAGTCCAGGTCAGAACCGGGTAATCGCAGATTCACCAGGGCGGAGCACACCTGGGTAACCGGATGCGGGGGCAGCGCACCCGCTTACCGATCCGGGGCAGTGCTGCCCTGTGTTACCTGCGCCCGTGAGGCGACGTCACCTGGAGAAGAGCGCGGTATCCGCCGCTTGCAAGCTGCGCCCTCAAGAGGAGAACGACGGGCGCGCCTTGCAACCCTTGCTCGGTCCTCCAGCGCCCGAAGCGAGCAAACGACGGCGCTGACCGCCAGGATTCAGCCGAACTCGCGAGCGCCGCCTATCAGACCGTTCCTCCTAGTTCACTCCTAGTTAGTCAATTCCCGCGAATTCCCGTGTCTTCCTGAGGATTTCAACGCCACGACCTGCGTAGTGGCGTCAAACCAGCCATCGAGAACGATCACTCGAGGTAGTGCCCTACGGTCTTCGCAGCAGAGGCGCCAAGTCAGGCGGAAAGGAGTGCATCGGCATTTCGCACGGAATGTGGCGCATTTCACTCTGCAATGTCCATGCAACCACTGAGGGCCGACCTCAGTGGTGATAGGTGGCGCCGGGTGGCCTTGGGTTGCATGACAGGACGTCAGAAGCCCCTGAGTAGCCGCACTCCAAGGGTGTCCTGCCCGTGCGTGGACATCGCGTTGTATGCCCCTGCGGCTACCCTCACCTACAACGCAAAGGGAGCCCGTACCCGATGACTGGCCTAGGAACCGAGTCGGGTGAGCTCCCTGCGCGGCGCCCCAACAATCACTTCGAAGTAGAAGCTGGAGATGCCATTTTGGAAGAGCCTAACAAGGACCCTTGGCCCAAGCCCAGGCGGCTTGGCCGATTGGGCGCCTGCCTTCACCAATGGATAGCCCGGAATGGGCGGACACTCTATGGCCAGACACTGCACGGAGCCGCCTACGGAGTCGGTTCCGGAGCGGTCAGTCTGATCGTCGTGTGGGTTCAGAGCCGACTGTAAGTGGCCAGCGCGATCAGGCAGATGGCCCCTGCATGTGCGAGGGCCGTCTGCTGGATCGCCGCAAGGCGGCTGGCCTCATGGGGAACCTTCACCCGGTGGCCGCCACTCCAGCCGTCCAACGCCCGTCGGGTTGGTCTGCCACCGACAGCGGTTGATGCGCGGCAGGGGCACGTCATAGGCAGCGCAGGACGGTCACGACCCTTCCGAGGAGAGCGGATTCGTCGCACCAGATGGGTGAGCTGCCGTTCCCGGTCAGCAGTTGCGCGTTGGCGCCGTCTCGCTTGAAGCGGCGCACTGTGGCCTTGCCGTCCAGCACGACGGCCACGAGGTCATTGCTCTCCATCGGTCCTTGTCGCCGGACCACCACCAGATCACCGTCCAGGACGCTGGCCGCTTCCATCGAACTGTCGGCCACGGCGACCGCGAACAGCTCCCCGTCCCCGACGAGCAGGCGGGGCAGAACAAGGACCTCCAGAACCTGATGGCCGGAGGCCGGGGCCCCGTCAGACGAGACGACGACGAGCGGGACGCGTGCCAGGGCCGCCGCAGGTACGGGCACGTCGGGCTCGTGCACCAGGTCAGCCGGCACGTAGGCACGCGCCTTGTTCGGGACTGTCCGCAGCCACCCCTGCTTGCACAGCACGTCCAGGTGATAGGCGACAGAGGAGGTGCTCGTGAGACCTACAGCCGCTCCGATCTCCTGCATGGACGGCGGGTATCCACGCGTACGGATCGATTCCCGGATGGCCTGCAGAACCCGTTCCTGCCGAACCGGCAGGCGCCCTGCTGAACGTGGTGAAGAGGCGCTCGGTACGGATGTATGGGGCACGCTCCGCATTCCACCACCTCCGGCCACCTGCGCGTAAGCCCCGGCCTCCGTAGACCGCGCCAGGCGCCCGTGGGTCGCTGTGCGCGTGACTGAGTGCCACTGCCTGCACTGATCTCGGGATGACGTAGCTTCGGAGCATAGGTAGAACCAACTCATGGGGATCTGGATCGACACCTTCATCGCACCTGCCACACCAGTCTTGCTCCCGCTGGAGGAGTTCGAGCGCCTGGTGGTGGACCTTGGCCGGGAGCAGTTGGTGCGCACGCCGTGGGCGGTGTTCGCCGGCACGCTGTGTGTCAACGCAGGTCTTGGATGGGGCAGTGTCCTGGGGTGCGCTCGGTTCGAACCACCCGAGATCGGGACGGAACTCGTCTCTGTGGACGGGCCTGCTGATGACGGTCCGGACAGTGAGCCGCCGCCGTGGGGCGTATCGGTCGAGCGGGCGGTGCTCCTGGCTCGCGGCGAGACCCTCGACGATGTGGTGCCCGCACTGCGTGACGCCCCCTACGGGCAGCAGGACATTGCCGTCACCTTCCAGTGCCTCGACTTCAGCAACCCCGCGATCCTGGACCACTACTGGTACGAGGATGAGCGCACCGTGCTGGCCTGCTTCGCTTTGGCCACACCGCAGTCCCGGCCGTTGGAGGCGGATACCGGGGCCCGGTCGGGTGGGCCGACGCATCCGGTGCAGACGTGCGTGGTCAACATGTTCAAGCACGGAGATGACCTTCCCTGCCAAGCCATCGAGGTGGTCGCTGGCCGCTACTTTGGTTCCGCGTTGGTCACCGGTCTGACCTGGGGGTGAGCGCCTGGCGCTGGACCGATGGCCGCTCCGTCGGTTGGCCCACCGCCACGGCTGTGCTGGGCGCGATGCGGCGCGCGGGCCGGTCGCCCTTCGGGGCGACCGGCGTGGACACCTCCCAGGGAGGTACGAGTACCGACGTGGGTACCGGCGTTGATACCGACGTGGGTACCGGCGTAGGTACCGACGTAGGTACCGGCGTCCGAGCGGGGCTCCGGAAGTTTGCGCAGGTCAGGTGCCGTGGGTAACCGGGATTTGAATGCTGACGCCTCTTCTTCCTTGTGAAGAAGAGGGCCTTCTTCTCCTAGGGCACGGAGTGTGGCGCGACCTTCGGTCTGCACGTTATCCGCGGCGGAGTGCGGCCGCCTCAGTGCGTGGGACTCGTGCCGCCATTGCCCGTGTTGTCATCCCCACCGAAGGACTGGCCGCCCCGCAGCGCGGGCCGGGAGCCACGTGCTGTGCGCGCGTTCTACTGCGCAGAGGACGTGCTGGGTTGCCGAACCGGTCCCCTGCGTGGGCGAGCCTGAGGGCCTTGATGCGTCCCGAATGGCTACGCGCACATCGCTTCCCGGGACGAACCGCATGGCCAGCAAGTCCTGCTTCGTGTTTGAGATCGCACACCATGGATCGAGCTTGGCACAGTATTGATGCCCACTCAGCTCTTCTCTGGGAAGCGGATTAGCGACTCCTCGACCTTCGCTTCCGTGAACTGACCTCTCCACGTGCCCTCTGAATTTGCAGGCTTGGCGGACTCTTGAGGCAGGGCCACTGGAACGTGCGGATGATGGTGCCGATGCCGCTCCGAGTCCTCGATGCTCGCCGGCTGGCCGGAGCAGGCCGCCTTGAGCTTCGTCTGGCTGTCTCATCGTGGCCACGGGCCTGCCCACCCCGCGCTGTGTGGGCAGAGATTCTTCCGCTCGTTCTGTCACATCCGCGGCTCAGCGCGTCCCCTTTCCGGACATGCGCATCTTCTCGGTCATCACGCGTCAGGCTATTGGCCTCGCTTCGGTCCGCATTCGAGCCGCTCAGGCGGTGGCGTGATGCAGAAGCGCCCCTCGAAGCCTCAGCGGTTCGCCGCTGTCGAGAACGATGCGATCGACAAGCTGCCCTCGCTCCTGGCGGTCGGTCTGCTCACCCGTCTGATCCGTGCCAAGGACGGCGAGGACGTCACCGTGGAGTCGCTGTGCGGCGACTATGCCGAGGGTGAGACTTCGCTGTCCAAGGCGATGCGTGCGCTCGTGAGCGAGGCGTTCGTCGTGAAGTTCAAGGTTCAGCGCGCCACCAGCGAGCCCGTGCTCGACGAGGCGGGGGAGCAGGTACTCGATGAGGCGGGCAAGCCCGTGATCAAGCGGGGTGGTTCCTGGTACACGACGTTCAGCGTCGATTCCCACAGGTTCACCGCCGAGGATGTCGCGGAGATGGCCGACGCGATTTTGGCGGGCGGGAATGTGAAGGCGATCCGTATCGAGCCGGAGAACCTGGATCCCCGCAAGATTGGCCCTGCGAGCGCAGCCTCACCGAGCGGTGCGCGACCGACCCCCAGGAATCCCGGTGTCGGTCCGACCAGGGGAAATGCCGTTTCGCGACCGGCCCCAGCTTTTCCGGGGGTCGGTCAGGCGGGGGTCGGTCGACCGACCCCCCTCCGACCGGGGGTCGGTCAGGCGGGGGCTCTTTATAAGGAAGAGACTGTTTTTAAAGACTCTCTCTCCTTGTCTGTCACAGGTGCCCCGTCCGTGACGGGTGCCGGGGGACCCGAGAGAGAGACGGCGTCGCCGACCAAGAATGAAGGCGATGCGGCTGCCGCATCTGGCTCGGCGGAGGTATCGCAGGAGGAACAACAGGCAGCTGCACGGCGCAAGGCCGCCACGGACTTCATGCGGAACCTCCCCGGCCGCCTCGGGCCACAGACCGTCCGGTCCCTGGCGCCGCTGGCGATGACCGCTATGGCCGATGGCTGGACGCTGTCGGAGTTGCGGCGCTTCCTGATCTCCCGGTGCGACACGACGAAGATCCGCTGCCCAGAAGTCATCTACCGTCGCGATCTTCGGGATCTGCCTGAGCCGCAGCTTCGCCGGGCGCAGGACCCTTGCCCGCAGCACCCGTCCCGCGAAGCTGACGACTGCCTGCCCTGCCGCGCCACCCCGCTGGACGACGACCACGACCGTGGCCGCTTCAGTGACGAGGACCGGACATCGGCCAAGGTCAAGGAGAGGGCCGCCGCCATCCGCCAGCGTCTCAGGGGGGCCGGCCAGAATGGTCTGCCCAACCCGGCGCAACCGCCGCAGCAGCGCCGCAACCCTGCTCCCGAACAGGATGCGGATCACGTTGCTGCCACCGAGGGCAACCTCAATCTCACTCTTGCCCGGCTCGAGGAGATGGCTACGCAGGCGTCGTCGCCCGCGTGATCCCACTGGCCGATCAAGCTCCACACCCGCCAGGAGCGCACTCACGCACCCGCACAGCGCCGAACTCCCCACCCTGGGGTTCCTCTGCGCGTGGGAGGGAGATTGGGCCGCAGGCAGGCGCACAGAGATCTTGATTACGTCCGCAACTTCGTTGAGAACGCTGTCCCCAGCTGCGTAGCGTCGACGGCACCCACAGACCACCAGCCGGAGAGGCGGAGCCCCATGCGCACACACCGAGTCCACCGCCCCGGCCTCGGAGGGCCGCGGCCTCCAGCCGCCTACCTACGGCGTTCCCTCCCCGGCCCTGCTGGCCCGCGCGGACCGCGGCTTCGCCCGGCTCCTCGGTCGGCACAGCGAGGAACAGGACGGCGGGGCCGACGGCGGCGAGGACACCCAGCGGTGACCGCCGGCCACCCGCGCGAAGAAGCCCCGGTAGCGAGGCCCGCCATACACACCAGCACGCACACGGTTCTGTACGACCCTGACGGCCTGATCGAAGCCGGGCTCCCACTCGATCGTGAACCGTACGAGAGCCTCGTCAAGGCCGTCCTCGCGTGGACCGGCGAGGACACGCTCACGACCCGCGACTACGAGCAGATCGCCCTCCAACTCACCGGCCACGCCCGCGCGGTCGCCTCCCATGTCCGCCGCCGCGCCGACCAGCTGCCGAAGGACAGCGGACCCAAGGCGCTCGCCGACGTCGTCCTCAAAGAGGCGGAAGGCCGGCTGTCCGCGACGCTGGAGGGCACTGTGCGCTGCGTCCAGAACCGGGCCCGCCTCGTCCGAGCCCTCTACGAGCGCCTGGAACGACTCGAGGCCGCGCCCGTCACCCGGGCCGTCTGAACTGCCGGGCACGCGGAAGCGGCCACGGCCCCAGGTGCGCGGCGCAATCACGGGGAGTCGGCGAACTCCTGTCACCCGCAGCCGCCTGCGTGATGGCCTCGGCTACCTGCTGCGCGGACTTACCCGCGCCTTGGTGCCGGACGGAGCCGCGGGTCAGATGCTCAGCGCTGCGCTTTGTGGATCCAATTTAAGAATCTTGGTGTGTGGAGGCAGCGCTTTGCGCTGATCGTTCGACTTCATGGTGTGAACACTCTTCTCGTGCACGGAACTGGCTGGGTGGAAACGGTAGTTGACCAGGCTGGGTTCTGGCTGACGTTGTGTCTACTTGCCGCCCTTGCGGGTGCCTCCGCGTTCCTGGCGGAATGGCAGCGCAGGGTCACTCTGATCGCCTTGGTGCATGACGCTCCGGACGGCACGGTGGTGGTTCAGGAGCGGGGGAGAGGGGGGCCTGCGATGCAGGTGTATGTCGGCGCTCCATCAGAATCGAATCAGGGGGAAACCGGTGTGACGCAACAGCGAGAAGGGGTATCCGCGCTATGGGAGCGAGAGGCGGACGGACTGACCCGCTACGCCATGGTTCGGACCGGCTGTGATGAGGACGAGGCCGAGGATTTCGTGCAGCAGACGTTCATTGCTGCCGTACAGCAGTGGGAATCTCTCGCTCCCTTGGATTCGGAGGAGCGCCGCAACTGGTTGCGCAGCGTGTGCCGCAACAAGTGGATCGACAGCTTGCGACGGGAGATCGTCGGGAAACGTCTGCAGCCTGGCTTGGAACGGCTGTATGGCCGTGTCGCACCCGATCCGGCGGATGTCGTTATTGCTCGGGGCGACTTGGACTGCTGCTTGCAGGTGATCCGCGGACTTCCGCCCAGGCGTAGACAGGTGGCCTTGCTCTATTTCTTCGAGCAGCAGTCCGTGCCGTACATCGCAGAGTTGCTGGACCTTCAGCCGGGGGGAGTCCGCAAGCACGTGGCGAAGGCGAAGGATGCGCTGCGTGTGGCGTTGCCCGGGCTGCTTGACACGGGACCCGTTGTCACGAACTCCGTTGAGACGGGCACGACACGAGAAGGAGAGGGGGAGCGGGCATGACGGACAGCGACCGCAACGACTTCGTCGACACTGTGATCGGTAACCTGCTGCACCAGGTCGAAGCTGCTGTGACTGTCGATCAGGCGAGGCTGGACCGGAGCAAGCAGCGGCTGCTCGACGGGATGGCGGAGAACGATGAGGTCTCCTCTGTGCCGACCTCGCGCCCTGATGCGCACCGGGCAGGCCCGGTGCCTGCCCAGCACCGGAGCGGAGCCACCCGGGATCCGCGCCCGCTCGGTGAAGTGGTTTTCCTGACTGTCGCGGAGGTCGCCTCCGTAATGCGTGTCTCCAAGATGACGGTCTACCGGCTGGTCCACAGCGGTCACCTCCCCGCGATCCGGGTTGGCCGATCCTTCCGTGTTCCTGAGCAGGCGGTCCACGAGTACCTGCGCGACGGCTTCGTGGAGCACATTGATCTCACTGACCGTTCTGGCCCGCGGTACTTGTGACAGTGGCTACTCGCGCCGCGGCCGTGGGTCTCGGAGCATCTCCACTTTTCGTCATGATGACGTAAAGTGGAGGTGGGCAGGCGGCCTCACCCGAAGGTCGACGCCCGTCATGCTGTCGTGGCTGGAGGCCGTTTTGGAGATGGAACCGCATGTGACCCTGGCGTTCGCACTGCGTGCCACTCCTGGCGCGTATGCCGTGTTGCTCGGGGCCGGTGCCTCGGTGCCCTCAGGTATCCCGCACGCCTGGGACGTCCAGCAGAACCTGATCGAGCGCCTGGCCGTCGCCGAGGGTGCCGCCGAGATCGGTGATCCGCACGCCTGGTACCAGCAACGGTACGGACAGCCCGCCACCTACGACGGCCTCCTGGATGCCCTCACCACCACGGCGTTTGAGCGGCAGGCGCTGCTGCGCTCCTATTTCGAGCCTGATGAGCAGGAGCGGGAGGAGGGTCGCAAGAAGCCCACCGCCGCTCACCATGCCATCGCCCGGCTCGTAGCCGCCGGACTCGTACGCGTCGTGCTGACCACCAACTTCGACCGACTGATCGAGACCGCGTTGCGCGAGGCGGGCATCGAGCCCACCGTGGTGGCCCACCCCGACGACGCCGCCGGCCTTGCCCCGCTGCACACGCTGAACTGCCTGGTGATGCACCTTCACGGCGACTATCTCAACGCCACGAGCATGCTCAACACGCCCGAGGAACTCGACCACTACACCCCGCAGATCGACGCTCTCCTGGACCGGGTCTTCGCCGACTACGGGCTAGCTATCGCGGGGTGGTCCGCCAAGTGGGACCCCGCCCTGCGCAACGCCATTGCCCGGAGCGCCACCCGCACATTCACCACCTACTGGGCCGACCCCCGCCCCTTGGCCGACCAGGCCCAAGATCTGGCAACCCTTCGCTCCGCCACATACCTGCCGGCTGACGCCGATACCTTCTTCGGGCAACTCGCCGACGCCGCCGACGCCCTCGCCGAGACCGACCGCCAGCACCCCGCTAGCACCGCGATCGCCGTGGCCTCCGCCAAGCGCGCCCTGGCCGGCAACCAACAGGCCATCTCCCTCCATGACACCCTCCGCAGGGAATTCACCCGCATTGCCACCCTTCCGATCCGTACAGACGGGCCGTGGGATGCCGCCAACGTCGAGGCTGAACACGGGCGTCGGCTGCGGATCCTAGAAGCCGAGGTGGAACAGCTCCTCGCCCTGATTGCCACCGTCGCCTACTGGGGCAGTGAAGAGACCGACCGATGGTGGATCCGCGACATCGACCAACTCGCCGTCCCCGTGTACGAGAGCGGAACCGCCGGATTGCTGAACCTCGTGCGCGCCCCCGCGACGATGGTGATCTACGTGGCAGGCATCGCCGCGCTTGCTGCCGAACGCTGGCCGACCCTGGCCCGCATCCTCACCGAGCCGCAGGCTGAGAAAACGTCCAACGAGGAGGTCCTGCCTGCGTCGGCGCTGCTCGGTCCTGAAGCCACCCTCTGCGTGGCTGATCACGGAGAGCGTCTCCGTGAGCAACTCAGCGTCATCTTCACCGGCCACCTCGCGCTGAGCGACACCAGTTACACCGGCACCTGGGAGCGCTTCGAGTACTTGCGCCTCATCACCGCGCGCAGTGTCGGCCACCGCCCGGCTCGTCCTGCCTTCATTCGCCGCGCCGAGCTCATGGGCGCCTACCAGGAGGTACCCGCCACCTGGCTTCAGCGCGATTTGGCGCGTTACGGCAAGAACCACCCGCTGCTCAAGGCGGGCTTCCTGGACGGCAGCCTCGACAAGCTGCAGGGGACGAAGCAGGTTTTCGACGCTGAGTGGGCCACTCAGCCGCTGTGGGACCGATAGCGAAATCTGGCAACGACGCAAACGGCACCGCCCCTTGAAGCGGACACACCGTCCCGCCGCGGTCACACCTACGCCACGCCCAGCTTCCGCAGAGCGTTGTACAGGGGCGGTTTTTCTGATCAGAAGTTCGTGGGTTGGCCTGGGCTGATCAGTTTGGTGCCTGGTGGTGGTAGCGCTTCATGCCCCGGTTGCTACGGCTCGGTGAGGGAGGGAACGGCTTGGGCTGTGTGCTGAGCTGGCGCTTTGTCAGGTGGAGTGAGTGTTGGTCTGGTGTGGTCAGTTTCTCCGCGTGGTGATCATGTTTGTTGAGTGTTCGTATGTGCTGGTTGTGGTGTTGGTGGGGTGATCTAGCCAGTACAGGGCAGTGTCCATGTCCCGTGCGGTCCAGTTGCGGATCGAGGCTGGGGCGCGGCCTTCTCCCAGCTACGGTGCGGTGCGACGCCCCCTCAGCCCTCATCAGGACCCCGTCGCCACCATGAGGACGTCGTCCACATGCGCGAGGCATTCAGCTACGGCGTCGGCATCGATGACCCTGCTCGCTGGTGTAGATAGAGCCGCAGCGTTGGCACTCTTGCAGCCCATCGATCACATCTGCGCAATGGAAGCAGAAGTCGATGGGTGTCTCCGGAGTGGCAGCTGTCGAGGCTCCTCGAACCAGGCTGCTCATCGTGCAGACGGGGCACCGGTCCGGGGCGTCACCGTCGTACGAGGCATCAGGAATGGCGCGGTTGAGAACGCGGACGGCATAGCCCAGGGCGAGGCCCAGAGCGCCATAGCCCTGGACACAGAGGTGGCAGTACATGGTGGAGAACCTTGCGTCCGACTGGCACCACTCCGGCACGCCCCTGACGAGTGTCGGAGTGAGGGCGAACTGCTGGCACTGCGGGCACCGGAGGGTGCGCGCTCTGACGGGCCCCAGGACCGGAGCGAGGTCCTTCATGCGCTCTGCCACGTAGCCCTGGATCGTGCGGACCCCTCCGCGGATCCGGTCCATGTCGATCTCCGCATGGTGCCGTTCTTCTTCATCTGTGATGTGCTCCAGAATGTGCTCATCGACGAAACTGATGAGGAAGTTCAGTACTTGGGCAGTGGTGCTCTCCACGGTGCCGGCTTTGGCGTACTCGCCAACCAAGCCGTAGTGCTGCAGAGCGTTGCGGCGTTCAGCTAGGTCGGAGAGAGCAGCCTCATCACGCTTGCTGAACTTGATACCCGCTATGTTGGTCAGCCGCTTTCGCGTCTCTTGCGGAGTGCAGCTGTTCAGCGTTCCGTTCTCGAGCGCTTCTCTCGTAGCGTCCCCGGGGTTGGCGAACACCAGAGACCAGTGCACTATCTGCAGACGCGCCTTGAGAAGCACTTCGGCGCCCGCAGCCAGGTGCAGCACGGCGTACTTCATGGCCCTTGCACTTGGTTCGCTTCCACCCTCTAGGTGCTCTACCACGCTGACCAAGTAGTCCAGACCATTCATGACAGGTGGAAAGTGCACGTCACCTGTGAGCTCCGCTAGGCGCACTTGGTAGTAGGACCCATTGTGTTCGACCAAGCGCTCATCCCCTGGCTGCGGTATCTCCTCAAGTTCATGACTCGACGCGTCGTCGAGAGCCTGCTCATACATGCGGATCCCTCGGAGCGAGTGAGTCTGGGCGCAGGATCTTCTCACGCACACGGCGGGCGGCGGCTGAGAGGACGCCCCCCTTCGGGACTGTAAAACTAACGGCCCTGTCTCACATTCGGGATGCTGTTGGTGATCTTCGGCGGACGGTGTGAAGCTGCGCGAGGTCTTGTCTCTCGGTTGTGTGGTGTGCTGCGCTGGTAGCGCAGGGCGGTTCCGGCGGTCGGAGGGGTGACCGCGATGTCAATGAGTGTGAGTTCGGGGCGGTCGATTCCGGCGTTGACGGTGCGGATGGCGCGGGCGAGCAATCCGCAGGGCGCAGCAGCGATGTGGGTGCGGGACCGGTTGGACGTGCTGTTCACGGACGAGGATTTTGCCGACTGGTTCCCGGCCGACGGGCGACGGGCTCTGTCGCCGGCACGGTTGGCGATGGTGTCGGTGCTGCAGTATGCGGAAAATCTGACTGACCGGCAGGCCGCTGAGGCGGCCCGCTGCCGACTGGACTGGAAGTATTGCCTCGGAATGGATCTTGACGATCCCGGGTTCGACTACTCCGTGCTCAGCGAGTTCCGAGACCGGATGGCCCAGGGGGACCGAGCCGACCGGCTGCTGGCCGTGATGGTGGAACACCTCGTGGCGGCTGGTCTGGGCAAGCGACGCGGTGGCCGGATCCGGACGGACTCGACTCATGTGCTGGGCAAAGTGCGGACGCCGAACCGGATAGAGCTCGACGCCGAGACCCTGCGGGCCGCGTTGGAGTGACTCGCCCTTGAGAACAAGGAATGGCTGGCACGGTTGATTTTGCCGGGTTGGGCAGAACGTTACGGGCGACCGGCCTTCTACTATCGTCTTCCCAAGGGCAAGGTGGCGCTGGAGGAATATGCGCTGCAGGTTGGCAGGGACGGCATCTGGTTGCTGAGGGCCGTGTTCGACGACGGTGCCCCGCCACCGCAACAGATGCTCCCGCAGGTCGAAACGTTGCGGCAGGTGTGGGTCCAGCAGTACTGGCACGACGCCGAGGGGCAACTGAGATGGCGGGCCCCGAAGTCCACCAAAGACCGGCTGAGCCGACGCAACATGCCCCGCCGTGCAGACCTTCCTCCATCGACGGACGGGCGGACCGATCCGGCCACGGCCTGTGTCCCATGGGCCAGCGGTGGCGGACGCGCATCGGACATAAGGTACGTACACGAGAGCCCTGTTGCTGCACTCGGAGATCTTGCTGACCACAGACGGGCATTGGGGCAGGTGGTCACCTTGAGTGAAAGGCCACTACGGGGTTTGGCAGAGCTCCCCGCTGCTGCCCTGCCTCACCCACCCCACACCTCGCCCTGGTTCAGGTACGCGTCGGAAGGATGTCGGGGGTGTGACATCCCCTCTGCTGCCCCTGCTTCCGCGTCCGTTGGATGGTGGTGGGCGGGTGCGGTCGGCGTGGCGGCCTCGGGGATCGGGTGTGGGGGTTGGTGGTTGCGCGTCGAGGGGTCGCCGCGCTCGGGCCGCTGGGGCCCGTGAGGGACGTTGTGGCGTCCTCTCAGGTGTCCGGTGGGCAACTGTCGGGCTGGGTCCGGCTGTCCGCCCGGAGGGCGGCTGACGGGTGTTGGCCCGGAGGGCCAACACCGATGGGGTTTCCGGGAGTTCGTATTCTTCTCCCGGAAACCGTGTATTTTGGTTTTACGGTGGTCGGGAATGGAATTCCCGAGCAAATGCCCGGAGGGCATTGACCCCCCACCACTCCTCAGCCTTCAATACTGACGGTCCCTCAACACCCCTGGGAATATGGCGCATTCAGAATTGGGCCGGGGGCCCAATTCACTGACCGGAGGTCAGCAAAATTGGAAACGGGCCGGAGGTCCTTTTCAATTCCCCACCGGAGGTGGGCAATTCGCGCGGGGACGCGCGAAAGGAGAATCCGGAGGATTCGAGTATTCGGCTGCCGGAGGCAGAGC